>NZ_CAXQBR010000092.1 GCF_964222135.1 Euzebya sp. | reverse complement strand
TGCTGGTCGATGACGGGTTGGGGGCGTTCGTGGGTCAGGACGCCCAGATCGCGCGGGCGGTGGACCAGGGGGCGCGGGCGACGGATGTGTTCAGCCGGAGCTTGGGTGATCAGGTGCCGGCGATCCGGGATCTGTCGTTGGTGGCGGAGGCGTTGGGGCCGGTGGGGGATGAGTTCAACCGGTTGGGGTCGGTGATCGATGGGGGGGCGTTGGGGACGATCTCGGAGAACCAGGACCGCCTGCGCACGTTGCTCACCTCGTTGGATGGGTTCAGCGATCAGTTGGATGTGGTGTTGGAGCTGACGCGGCCGGATCTGGATCGGTTGATCGTGGAGGGGGACAACGTCACGCGGTTGTTGTGGACCTACCGGCCGGAGCTGGCCGACCTGGTCGTCGGCATCCGCGACTACACCCGCATCTACGCCTACGAGCCCCTGCGGGACGAGGGGTTCAGCGGCAACGCGGTCGGCTTCCAGGTGATGTTCGAGAACCCGATCGGTGAGGAGTTCTGCGGCTCGGTCGCCGGCGCGCTCCGCGCCCTGATCCCGATCTGCGCCGAGGGGCCGAACCCCCCGGACACGCCACCGGGCCCCCAACCCCCCGAGCTGCCGGACCTGCCCCTCCCCGACCTCCCCGTCGCCACCGGCCCGAGTGCCACCGGACAGAGCGCCGCCGCCCAGCCGTCGGCCGAGCCGCCCGCTGTCCCCGACCTCCCCGTCCTCGAGGTCCCCGCGACGGTCGACACGCGCCCCGAGTCGCCCGGCCGCGGCCTCGAGGCGATCATCGAGGGGCTGCTCGGCCGCTGACGCCCCTCAGGCGCCGCCCGTGAACGCGTCACGGGCCGCGACCACCCGCCGGTGGGCGCCGCGGGCGACCTCGACGTCGCCCTCGAGGACGACGACGGTGAAGTCGAGCTTGCGGCCGTCGACGGCATCCCGCGTCGCCGCGGCGGTCACCGTGCCGCCGACCTGGGTCGGCCGGAGGTGGTCGAGCTCGATGTGGACCCCGACGCTCGTCACCTCCGGGTCGAGCTGCCCGCTGAGGGCTGCCACCGCCGCCTCCTCCGCCAGCGCGACGATGCGCGGGGTCGCCAGCACGGGCACGTCGCCCGAGCGCAGGGCGACCGCGGTGTCGTCGGCGGTCACGGTCAGGCTGACCGAGCCGGCCAGGCCGGTCGGCACCGTGGGGATGTCGGTCATGTCGCAGGTCCTCCTCGCGGACGCCCGGTTGGCGCGTCCGCCGATCGGACAGGCAGTATGGAGGGTCGCCCGGGTCGCCCGCACCTCTCCACCGCGGGGTGACCTGCGCGCATCCACCGAGCGTCCCCTCCACCGAAGGACGGTGAGCCTGCGATGACCGGCCCTGCCGGCGTGATGTCCGTGATCCTGCTCGAGACCGCCGTGGGCGGTGCCGTCGTGATGTGGGCCGGCGGGGTCTGGGGCGTGGTCCGCCGCGGCTTCTTCGTCCTGACCGGCGTGTTCCTCGCCCTCTGCGCCGCCGGTGCCTGGGCCATCACGGGCACGGGGGCGGGCGCCCCCTCCACCGCGCTCGCGGCCTTCACGATCCTGCTGGTGGTGTGGCAGGTCCTGCTGCTCGCCGGGCAGCAGTCCGCGAGCCGCTGGGTCGGCCTGGCCGCCGCGGTCGCCGGTCTGGTGACCCTGCCGGTGTTCGCGACCCTGCGGGATGCCGCCGTCGCCCGCGGCGTGGCCGAGCTGGTCCTCGGCTCGGCGTTCCTCGGCTCGGCGTTCTACGGCCTGCTGCTCGGCCACTGGTACCTGGTCGAACGGCGCCTCTCCAACACCTACATGATCCGCGGGGCGCGGTGGTTCGCGGTCGGGACCGCCGGCGCGATCGGCGCCGCCGCGCTCAGCGCGATGAACCCGATCCCGAGCGACACGACCCAGTTCTCCCCGTTCCTGCAGACCGACGACTTCACCGTCCTGCTGGCCGGCGGGCTGGTCGCCATCTGCGTGATCATCGCCGGCTTCCTGATCCGCCTGGCCAACGAGGGCGGGCGCTCCATCCAGGCGGCGACCGGCTACTTCTACCTGGCCGTGATCATGGCCTTCAGCGCCGAGATGGCGAGCAAGTTCCGCTTCTTCGTCTGAGTCGGGGCGGCGGTACGGTGGCGGCCGTGCCCGAGCCCAGCCAGACCCGCCCGTCCCCGGTGGTCGGCGCGATCGCGGTCGCGATCGCGGCCCTCCTCGTCCTCGCGGGGCTGGTCGTCGCGACCCGGGACGACCCCGTCGAGCTGACCGGCGGGCCTGCGGGCGCGACCCCGGATCCGACCGCCGGCGTGCCCGCGACCGCCGGTCCCGTCGCGGACGAGCCCTCGGCGGTCCCGTCCGCGACCCCGTCCGGGGCCCCGACCGCCACACCGCTGCCGCTCCCCGACGCCACCGCCGATGACCCGGTCGACCCCGCGGCACCGGCGCCGACCATCGGGCCGGGCCCGACCGGCGCGCCGCTCGCCGGCCTGCCGACCGCCGCGGACGCGCCCGGGGGCAGCGCGCTGCCGACCGGGACGTGCGTCACCGACACCAGCCGGCCCGAGGACGTCGCATCGGTCACGCCGACGGACTGCGCCGCGGAGCACACCGGCGAGGTGTACCTCAGCGTCGTGCTCACCCAGCCGGCCGACACGCCATACCCCGGCCTGGAGGTGCTCGAGGAGGGGGCGCGCGAGCTCTGCCGCGGGCAGGCCTTCGAGACCTACGTCGGGGTCCCCTTCGCCGAGTCCCGCTTCTTCACCTACGCCCTCGTGCCGACCGAGGCCAGCTGGGCCGGCGGGGATCGGGACGTCGCCTGCGTCCTCTACGACGTCGCCGGGCCGATGACCGGCACCCAGCAGGGCAGCGGGCGCTGACCCGACCCGGCCGACCGGGGGTTTACAGCCGCAGGGCCGTCCCGTAGAGTCGGTGTTACATAAGAGCCGGATTTGTAACATCTCCACGCCAGTCACCGCAGTCCTCGCCCCCGGCTCGGGAGCACCACCGTGACCCTCACCCCGTCGCCCTCGAAGGCCAACCGGACCGCTGACGGCCGGCGGACCGGCTTCGGATCGCTGTCCCAGGGCGGTCTGAACTGGGACGCCCTGCCGCTCAAGCTGTTCGCCGGCGGCAACGCCAAGTTCTGGAACCCCGCCGACATCGACTTCAGCACCGACGCCCGCGACTGGGCGGCGCTGAGCGACGACGAGCAGTTCCTCATCAAGACCCTCACGAGCCTCTTCATCGCGGGGGAGGAGGCCGTCACCGAGGACATCCAGCCCTTCATGGAGGCGATGAGCGCCGAGGGGCGGCTGGGTGACGAGATGTACCTGACCCAGTTCGCGTTCGAGGAGGCGAAGCACACCCAGGCCTTCCGCCTGTGGCTCGACGCGATCGGCGTGACCGAGGACCTGCACCAGTACGTCGAGCAGAACGCCGGCTACCAGCAGATCTTCTACGACGAGCTGCCCAAGCGGCTCGGCGCCCTCCGGACCGACCACTCCCCGGAGGCGCAGGTCCGCGCGTCGGTCACCTACAACCACGTCGTCGAGGGGACCCTCGCCCTGACGGGCTACTACGTCTGGAACCGCATCATCACCGAGCGCGGCATCCTGCCGGGGATGCAGGAGATCGTCGCGCGCATCGGTGACGACGAGCGGCGCCACATGGCCTGGGGCACGTTCACCTGCCGACGCCACGTCGCCGGCGACGACGCCATGTGGGACGTCGTGCAGGACCAGATGACCGCCATGCTCGAACCGGCGCTCGCGATCGTCCGCGACCCCTACGAGCGGTACCCGGAGAAGGTGGCGGCCACGAACATCCTCACCGACATGGACGAGGTCGTGCAGTACGCCTTCGACCGCGGCACCCGCCGACTGGGCACGATCGAGTCCGCCAGGGGCCGTGACGTGGCCGAGATCGACCTCGACCACAGCCCCGCCGAGCTCGAGGAGACCTTCGCCGCGGAGGACGCGGAGGCGCTGGCGGCCCTGCGCTAGCTAGAGGGCTGGAAGACCGCGACGAGGATCCCGTCCCCGATCGGCAGGATGAGCCCGGCCAGGTCGGGGTCCTCGGTCACCCCGTCGTTGAAGCGGCGCAGGCCCTCGGTGTCCTCGTCGTCCACCAGCGGGTCGGCCACCCGTCCGCCCCACAGGACGTTGTCGGCGATCAGGACGCCGCCGGGGCGGAGCAGCCGCTTGGCGTGCTCGAGGTACTCGGGGTACTCGGACTTCAGCGCGTCGACGAACACGATGTCGTAGGCGGCATCTGCCAGCTTGGGCAGCATCTGCAGGGCGGGGCCGAGGAGGGACCGCACCCGGCTGGTGACCCCCGCCTCGGCGAAGGCCTGCTGGGCGAGCGCCTGGTGGGAGGAGTCGATCTCGATCGTCGTCAGGATGCCCTTCGGGTCCATCCCGCCGAGGAACCACAGGCCGCTGTAGCCGCCCCCCGAGCCGATCTCGACGACGGTCCGCGCGTGCGTGGCGCGCGCCAGGAACCGCAGCACCGCGCCTGACTCGGCGGGCACGGCGGGGATGTCCGCCTCCTCGCTGCGTGCCCGGGCAGCCCGGAGCGGCTCGTCCTCGCCCTCGGCCAGGCCGCGCAGGTAGGTGGCGATGCGCTGATCGTTGAGCATCACCCGCAGCCTACCCGCGGTGACGGCGGGAGCGGTGGAAGGCCCGCGGCCGGGGCAGTCTGGGCGTCGATGGTGGACGCGGGGACGGACGACGATCCCGGCCGGGCAGCCCCCCGCCTCGGGGTGACCGCGGTCGTGGCGGCGCTGTCCGCGCTGCTCGGCGTCGCCGTCGGCGCCTGGATCGCGGCCCTCGTCCTCGACGACCCCGCCGGCCCCGGCGCGGTCGCCGTCGGTGATGGGGGGAGAGGTGGCGTGGCCGACGTCGCGGCGGCGGTCCTCGGCTCGGTCGTGCGGGTCGACGTGCGCGGCATCGGCGACGGCGGATCCGGCAACGCCGCCGGGGTGGTCCTGGACGGCGAAGGCCACGTGGTCACCAACCACCACGTCGTGGCCGGTGCGACCGCCATCACGGTGTCGACCGACGACCGCCACGGGCTCCGCGCCGAGCTGGTCGGCAGCGACCCGCGCACCGACGTGGCGGTGCTGGCGGTCCCGGACCTCGACGCGGACCCGATCGCGGTCGCCCCCTCGGCGGACGTCCGGGTCGGTCAGCTCGCGGTCGCCGTCGGATCGCCCTTCGGGCTGGACGGGTCGGTGACCGCCGGGGTCGTCAGCGCCGTCGACCGGCCGATCGACCTGCGGGTGCCGGACGGCAGCACCGTCCGCCTGGCCGGCGTGCTGCAGACCGATGCCAGCATCAACCCCGGCAACTCCGGTGGCCCGCTCGTGGACTCCGACGGGCGGATGATCGGCCTGGCCTCGGCGGTCCTCGGCGACCAGACCGCCGGGGAGGTCGGCTTCGCGATCCCCTCCGACGTGGTGGTCGCCGTCGTCGAGGAGCTGCTCGCGTCCGGGAGCGTGGCGACCCCCTACCTCGGCGTGGCCGGCTCCGACCTCGACGCCGCCGCCAGGGAGGCGCTCGGCGTGGACGGCGGTGCGCTGGTCGAGCGCGTGGCCGAGGGCAGCCCCGCGGCGGGTGCCGGCCTGCGCGCGGGCGACGTGGTCACCGCGGTCGACGGCGAGCCGCTGGACGGCGTCGACCACCTCGTCGCCCGGGTCACCGACGCCGAGGTCGGCGCTAGGATCGACCTCCGGTACCTCCGCGACGGCGCGGTGCGCACCGCGACCGTCACGCTGGGGCGTGCCGACGACTGACGACCGACCGACGCACCTACCGACGCGAGACGACACCGATGGGCAGCTTGGGGTTCTGGGAGATCGTGGGCCTGGCCGTCATCGCGCTGTTCGTCTTCGGCCCCGAGCGGCTGCCCGGCATGGCGCGCAGCGCAGGTCGGACGATCGCCGCCATCCGCCGGGAGGCCAACAAGACCCTCGGCGAGCTGAAGGACGCGGTCGACCTCGACGACGACATCGCCGAGGTCGCCCGGGACGCCCGCGAGCTGCGCACGTCGCTGAAGGACGTCCGCCGGACCGCCCTGTCGACCGTCATGGGCCCCGTGGACGAGGTGCGGGGCGAGCTCGCCGGTGTGCGCAGCCAGGTGGAGGGCAAGCCCCAGTCCGGCCCGGGCATGGCGGACCTCACCCCGACACCGGCCGGTGCGGTGCCCGGTGACGCCCCCTTCGACCCGGACGCGACGTAGGCATGGCTCCTGCGCACCGCGCAGACGCGCGGCTGGGCGACGTCGTCCGCGCCACCACGGGGCGGGTCGGCTCCTCCGACGACATCGCCCGGCTGACGACCGACCTCGGGTCGATGTTCATGGTCGTGTTCGCCGCCGCGACCCTGTCGCGCCTGGGCCACCACCGGCGCGCGATCGAGGTGCTGGCGGCCGGGACCCTCGGCTGGTCGGTCGCCCAGCAGGCCAAGGAGATCGTCGACCGGCCCCGCCCCTACGAGGCAGAGGGCACCCGCCGGCTGATCCCCGAACCGGTCGGCTCGTCCATGCCGTCGGGGCACTCCGCGGTCGTGTTCGCCGTCGCCGCCGTCCTCGCCGACCGGTCGCGTCCCGGGCGGCGGTGGCCCTGGCCGATCATGGCCCTCTGGGTGCCGATGACCCGCGTCCACCTCGGTGTGCACTACCCGGCCGACACCCTCGTCGGCGCCACCCTCGGCCTGGGTCTCGGCCGTGCGGTGCTGTGGGCGGCCGACCGGCTCTGGGACGCCGCGCCGGCGTGGGCGGTGGCCCGCCGGCTGGTGCGCGGCCGGCGCTGACCCGTCGGCGGGCAGCTGACGGGCACAGCCGGGGCGTCAGACCATCAGGTCCCGCCGCTCGTAGCGCGCCAGGCCGACCAGGGCAGCCGCGACCGCCAGGCCGGCCAGCAGCGCCGCGCCGATCGGGTCGAACCCGTTGCGGAGGGGCTCCTCGGCCAGGTACCAGCTGAACGGCGAGATCGCGGTCATCCAGCCGGCGTCGACCGTCGGGCCGATCGCGTCGAGCACGAAGCCCAGGACCGCGACCCCGGCGCCGACGCCGACGGCCACGCCCTTGCGACCGGTGGACGCGCCCGCCGCCGCGGTCACCGTGGCGACCGCGCCGACGAGCAGCAGCAGCATCGCGCCGGTGGCCACGACGTCCCCGACGCGGACGTCGAGCTCGAGCAGCGGGACGAAGGCGAGGGTCACCACGACCAGCGCGGTGACCAGCCCGGCGAGGGCGATCCAGATCGCCGCGAGGCGGCCGAGGAGGACCTGGCCGCGCCCGACCGGCGCGGTGAGCTCGAGCTCGAGGGTGCCCGCCTCCTCCTCACCCGCGACCAGGCCGCTGCCGCGCTGCACCGCGAACACCAGGAGGAGCGCGGGTCCGAGCAGGCCGTACACGGTGGAGGACAGGTAGCCCGCCGCCGTCCCGATCTGGTCGTAGCCGAGGGCCGTCACGACCCCCTCGGGCAGGTTGGCGACCAGGTCGTCGAGCTCGGCCCCGCCGATGGAGGGGTAGAAGCTGATGTACATCGCGGCGACCGCGCAGACCGCGAGGGTCCACAGGGCCAGGGGCCGGCGTTGCTCCGACAGGACCCAGCTGGTGATCGGCCGGGTGCCGGCCGGGCGGGTGGTCGCGGGACGGTCAGCGGACATCGGTGGTCGCCTCCTCTGCGGCGTCGGTCGGCGGCAGCCGGTAGAAGTCGAGGAACAGGTCCTCGAGGTCACGGTCGGCTGCGGACCACGCCATGACGCGGTGGCGGGCCGCCACCTTCAGCAGCGGGTCCGGCGGGCCGTGCAGCCGGCACGTCAGCGTGGTCCCCTCGACCGCGGGGTCCTCGACGCCGTCGACGGTCGCGAACTCGCCGACCTCGACGGGGTCGGCGAAGCGCAGGACGACGTGCTGGCCGGCCCGCTGCCGGAGGACAGCCACGTCGTCGACGTCGACGATGCGGCCCTCGCGGATGATCGCGACGCGCCCGGCGACCTCCTCGATCTCGCTGAGGACGTGGCTCGACATGAGGACCGTCGCGCCGCCGTCGCGGGCCTCGCCGACCAGGTCGAGGAACTCGCGCTGCAGCAGCGGGTCCAGCCCGCTGGTCGGCTCGTCGAGGATCAGCAGCTCGGGGGTGTGCATGAACGCCTGCACGACCCCGACCTTCTGCTTGTTGCCCTTGCTCAGCCCGCGGATCGGGCGCTCGAGGTCCAGCCCGAACCGCGCCGCCAGCGGGCCGATGCGGTCCGCGCCCCTGCCGCCCCGCAGCGCGGCGAGGTGCCCGAGCAGCTCACCGGCGGTCCGGCGACCCTGCGTCACGAGCTCGCCGGGCAGGTAGCCGATCCGGGCGCGCAGCGCGGGTCCGCCCGCTGCGGGTGCGACCCCGAGCACCTCGACGGTCCCCGACGTCGGTCGGAGAAGGTCGAGGAGGATCCGGATCGTCGTCGACTTGCCGGCGCCGTTGGGGCCGAGGAAGCCGAACACCTCGCCCCGTCGTACCTCGAGGTCGAGCCCGTCGAGCGCCCGGACGGTCCGGTAGTCCTTGACCAGGCCTTCGGTGCGGATGACGACGTCAGCGTCCATCGGGGTCCTCCTCGTCGGGATCGCTCGCTCCGGGGTCGAAGGCCGCGCGGAGGTGCGCCGCGGCCTCCGGGGTGATCAAGGCCCCGCTGAGCACCTCGAGGGCGGGCAGGAAGTACGGCGCGACCTGCGCGGGGCTCGAGCCGAAGTCGTCGGCGAGGATGTCGACGCCGAGGAGGGCCTCGACGTGGCTGTGCAGGACGAGCGCGCCGAGCGACCAGATCGTGATGACGCTCGCCACGCCGTGGGGATCGCGGATCGGCCCGAGGATCCCCGTGTCCACACCGGTCGACATGTACGCCGCGGCGTCGGCGACCATCGTCCGCAGGAGGTGGGTGACCTCCGGGGTGCCGTCGGACAGCGTCTTCGCCAGGTACCGCAGGACCGGGGCCTGCTGCTGGCGGCGCAGGGCGGACATCACGTCGATCCCGAGCCCGGCGGACATGGCCTCGGACTTGCCCTCGCGGACGACCGCGGCGACGTGGGTGTCACAGACCACCCGGAGCGCGTCCTTCGACCCGAAGTGGTGGATGACCAGACCTGGGGACACCTCGGCGCGCTGGGCGATCGCCCGGACGGTGGTCGCGGCGACGCCGTCCTCGGCGAAGCACTCGATCGCCGCATCGCGGATCCGCACGGCCGTCGGGGAGAGCGCCTCGTCGGTTGAACGCACGTTCAATAGGTTGAACGGTTGTTCAGTCCTTGTCAAGTGCGCGGTCGAGACCCCGTTGATACGTGGCCATCCACCCCGTTCGGACAGGGGTTGGCGGCCCGTGGACGTGGCACGGTCTCCGTGAGCCGATCGTGACCGGAGGGCACACCGTGGAGGACACCGACCGAGGCGCCATGCGCCGCGATCAGGTCCTGTGGATGGTCACCGGCCTGCTGATCGGTCTCGCGCTGTCCCTGGCGCTCGACTCGGTGGCGTTCATGGCCATCGGCGTCGGCCTGGGTGTCGCGTTCCAGGAGCAGGCGAAGCGGGACGCGCGCAAGCGCCACGCCGGCGGGCAGGACCAACCCGCCTAGCGGCCCTCAGGCGGGCCGCCCAGCCCTCGGACGCCCGGCGGTCAGAACTTGAGCGGCAGGGACCGGCCCACGAGGGACGTGCGGGACTTCGCCAGCCGCTGGGCGACCTCGGCGAACCGCTGGCTGGCCGGGGCGTCCGGGTCGCTCGCGACCAACGGCGTGCCGCTGTCGGATCCCTCGCGCAGGCGGGGGTCGATCGGGATCGACGCCCACAGCTCGGTGTCGAGCTCGGCGGCCAGCAGCTGTCCGCCGCCCTCGCCGAAGATCCGGTACTCCGTGCCGGTGTCCGGGGCGACGAACGTGGCCATGTTCTCGATCACGCCGGTCACCCGCATGCCCGTCTGGGCGGTCATCTGCCCGGCCCGCAGGGCCACCCGCTGGGCGGCCTGCTGCGGCGTGGTGACCACCAGCATGTCGGCGTTCGGCAGCATCTGGGCCAGGGAGATCGCGATGTCGCCGGTGCCCGGCGGCAGGTCGCACAGCAGGAAGTCGAGGTCGCCCCAGTGGACGTCGGCGAGGAACTGCTGGAGCGCCCGGTGCAGCATCGGACCGCGCCAGATGACGGGCTTCTCGGCGTCGACGAAGAAGCCGATCGAGATCACCTTGACGCCGTGCGCCTGCAGCGGCATCACCATGTTGTTGAACGCGACCGGACGTCCCTCGACGCCCAGCATCCGCGGGATCGAGTAGCCCCACACGTCGGCGTCGAGGACCCCGACGCTCTGGCCCTGCTGGGCCAGCGCGACCGCGAGGTTGGTGGTGACGCTCGACTTGCCCACCCCGCCCTTGCCGGAGGCGATCGCGATGACCTTGGTCCGCGAGTCGGTCTGGGCGAACGGGATGACCACCTGCCCGCCGGGGGCCTTGCCCGCCCCGCCGCGGACCTTCTCGGCGACCTTCGCCCGCTGCTGCTCGGTCATCGAGCCCAGCCGCACGTCCACCGCCGTCACGCCCTCCACCCTGGTCAGGGCGGCCGTCACCTCGCGGGTGATCGTGTCCTTCATCGGGCAGCCGGGGACGGTGAGGAGGACGTCGACGGTGACCGCGCCACCGTCGATCGCCACGCCGTCGACCATGTCGAGCTCGGTGATCGGCCGGCCGATCTCGGGGTCGTCGACCGTCCCGAGGGCCGCCATGACCTGCTCAGTCGTGGGCACGGGTATGCACGCTCCTAGCGGGGTTGTGGGCGGGGTGGTCATGGTAGCTGGACCCCGCGGCGGCGCTGGTCGCGGCCCGGCCCGCGACGGTCAGCGCTCGACGTCCTCGAGGAGCCGCTCGAGTCGGTTGAGCGCGTCGGTCCGCAGGCGCTCGTCGTCGTAGGCGTCGCCGCGATCCTCGGGTGCGTCCGCCGCGGGGTCGCCGAGATCAGCGCCCCACAGCGACGGGTCGTCCTCGGGCAGCATCTCGAGCTCGCTGACCTCGACGCGCTGGAACGCCGGCTCGTCGGGGACCACACCTTCGTCGCGGGCGTAGGTGAGCACCTCGGGGGAGTAGGTCGGCTCGTCGTCGAGTGCGGCCGCGGCGCGGCTGGCGGCCAGCTCGGCGTCGGCGATCTCCGCGAGCACCGCCTCCTCCTCGGCCAGCAGGTCCGTCGGGGTGGTCCGCATGATCTCGTCGAGGGTGGTGATGCCCTGGCGGGCCTTGATCAGCCCGTCCTCGCGGAGCGACCGGAGGCCGCTGTCGCGCGCGGCGCGGCGGATCGCGTCCTCCTCGGCGCCGGCCATCAGAGCGGCCTTCACGTTCTTGTCGACCGTCAGGATCTCGAGGAACGCGATGCGGCCCTTGTAGCCCGTGCCGCCGCAGGCCTTGCAGCCGGTGCCCTTCACCCAGCCGTCGAAGGCGACGTCCTCGGCGGACAGGCGCAGGCGCTCGATCTCCCGCTCGGTGGGCGTGTGGGGCGCGGCGCACTTGCTGCACACCCGCCGGCCGAGGCGCTGGGCGACGACCATCGTCAGCGACGAGGCGATCAGGTAGTCGGCGATGCCGAGGTCCGCGAGCCGCGTGACCGCGCCGGGGGCGTCGTTGGTGTGGAGGGTCGAGAACACCATGTGACCGGTGAGGGACGCCTGCAGCGCCAGCTCGGCGGTCTCGAGGTCCCGGATCTCACCGACCATCACCGTGTCGGGGTCCTGGCGCAGGACGGTCTTCAGCGCGGTGGCGAAGGTGAAGCCGATCCGGTGGTTGACCTGGGTCTGGTTGACGCCGGGGAGCTCGTACTCGACCGGGTCCTCGATCGTGATGAGGTTGTGCTCCTCGTCGCTCAGGTGGTCGAGGAACGCGTACAGCGTGGAGGTCTTGCCGGCGCCGGTCGGCCCGGTGAGCAGGCACAGGCCCTGGGGGCGCTCGATGTGGGCGAGGACGTTCGCCATCTGCTGGTCGGACAGGCCGACCTCGTCGAGCTTGAGCTGCTCCGCGCCCTTGCGCAGCAGCCGCATGACCATCTTCTCGCCGTGCAGCAGCGGCAGGGTCGAGACGCGCAGGTCCACCTCGCCGGAGCGGTCCCGGTACGTCGACCGGCCGTCCTGGGGGCGGCGGCGCTCGGCGATGTCCAGCGACGCGATCAGCTTCAGGCGGCTGATCAGCGGGCCGTGGACCTTCTTCGGGAGGGTCATCACCTCGTGGAGCACGCCGTCGATGCGGTAGCGGACCCGTGAGCCGTCCTTGCCGGGCTCGACGTGGATGTCCGAGGCGTTGCCGTGCAGCGCGTCGTGGATGATCTGCTCGGCCAGGCGGATGACCGGACCGGCCTCCTCGACGGAGTCCGCGATGTCGTCGGCCTCGTCGGGCACCGCCTCGGTCTCCGAGGTGATCTGGTCGAGGAGGTCGCCGGTGCGGCTGCCGTCGGACAGGTACACCTGCTTGAGCGCGTCGCCGATGCGCTCCTCGGGGGTGACGATCGGCCGGATGCGCCGGGCGCCGGCGGACAGGCGGACGTCGTCCATCGCGACGATGTCGGTCGGATCGGAGGTGAGGACCACCAGGGTCCCGTCGTTCTCCGTCCACAGGGGCACGATGCCGTGACGACGGGCCAGCGTCTCGGGGATGGCCTCGCGGGCGCCCGAGTGCGGGGTCGGGAGGTCGGTGTCGGCGAACTCGAGGCCGAACTGCTTCGCGACCATCCGGGAGATGTCGGCGGACTTGACGAACCCGAGGCGGGCGAGGGTCTCACCCAGGCGCTCACGGCGGCCGTTGACGACCATCCGCGAGGCCAGCGCCTCGAGGAGCTCGCCCTGGGTGATCAGGCCCTCGGCGACGAGCCATTCGCCGATCGGCATCTTGCTGCGTCGTTGCTCAGTCATCATCCACCCATCAACATCGGTAGGGTCTGGCCCGTCTTGAACCTCGAGCCCTCGAAACTCCGGCCTGCGCTGCTCCTCCTCGTCGTGCTCCTGCTGTCGGGCTGCCGGCTGCAGGTCGACGTCGGGGTCGCGGGCGACCCCGACGGCGGGGGCACGTTGGAGGTATCGGCCACCACCGACGCCGAACTTGAGCAGACCGCGCGCGAGGCCGGTGTCGACCCCCTCGGCCGCCTCGTCGACCGCGTGGCCGCACTCGACGGCCCCTGGGACGTCGACGAGCAGGTCGACGACACCGCCGGCACCCGATCGGTGACCCTCTCGCGCGGGTTCGAGCCGGGCGGCTTCGCCGCCGCCTACGAGGAGCTGCGAGCCGCCCTCGACGCGCCGGAGGGCCGGGTGCTGGGTCCCCTCGACGTCGCGGTCGACCCCGAGACCGCGCTGATCACCGTCGAGGGCACGCTCCCGCTCGAGGTGACCGACGTGGCGGCTGCCGACCTCGGCACCGACGTGGCCGCGCTCACCGAGCAGCTCACCGGCGTGGTCGGCTCGTCGCTGACGATCACCACCCCGGGCCCGCTGGTCGACGGGTCCGTGCAGGGCGACCCCGAGGTGGTGGTCGAGGACCAGCCGGCCGCGGTCCCGTACCCCGACGCCCCCGCGACCCTCACCTGGCGGGTCGACCCGGGCACCACCGCGCAGGTCGGCGCGACGTTCGAACCCGGTGGGTCACCCCTCGTGACGATCCTGCTGTACGCCGGCGGGGCGGTGGTGGCGGTGGGCTTGGTCGCCGGCGGCGTGTGGGCGCAACGGCGCCGCTGACTTACTCGCCGCCGCGCTCGGCGAGGATGCGCTTCTTCTCCGCCCGCACGTAGGCGGCCTTGGCCTTCGCACGGGCGACGCGCTCGGACTTGCCCTCCGCGACGAGCTTGTCGAAGACCTCCTGGTCGATCTGGGCCTCGACGTGGATGTCGTCCTCGGGGCGCTTCTCGACCTCGGCCTTCTGCTCCTCCGCCGGCGCGTCCCCGGCGGCCGCCTGCCCGGCGGTGGGCGCGGCGGTGGCGGTGGAGCCCGCGAAGCGGGGGGTCAGGGCGAACAGCGTGCAGTTCTCGCGCCACCGGTCGACCGCGCCCTCGCCGTCGGGCAGGTTCAGGCGCTTGCCGATCCCGGCGGTGGCGATCTTCTCCCAGCGGGGGTCGTCGGTCGGCACGACCTCGACGTCGGCCGCGGTCCGCACCACCGCCGAGCGGTGGTCCTTCGACCGCGCGACGATCTGCACCTCCGGCGTGGTCGCGGTCAACCCCTCGATCTGCTGCTCGGTCGGGCCGCTGAAGACGTAGATCGTCCCGCCGTCGAGGACGTACCAGGCGGGCTGCTGGTGGTCTTCGTACACCAGCCCGCGGGACCGTCGGCGCAGCCACTTGCGCCCGTCCGGCTTCTCGGGGTTCGGGGTGACGATCCACATGATCGAGCCCTTGCCCAGCGCCTTTGACAGGGTCTCCTCGGCCATGACCGCCGGGTCGCCGCCCTCGCCGACCTCGAGGAACATCGGCACCGTGCCGACCTCGTCGCCGTCGACCACGAACGTCAGCTCGTGCTCGTCCCCCCGGTCCATGACCAGGCGGGGCAGCCGGGTGATGACCCGGTCCTCGAACTGCTCGCCGCGCAGCTCGACCTTCCGCTCAGCCGACCGGTGCAGCTCCCGCCCGGTGGCGTCGCTGATCGTGAAGTACTCGAGGTAGGTGCCCTGGGGGCCCTGGTAGTCGCGGACCACGACGAAGGGGTGGCTGGTCCCCGGCACCGAGTCGATCCGCACCACCGGGTCCAGCAGGCTGGGGTCGACGCGGGACGCCTCCCAGATCTCGGTGTCGATCGCGAGGGCGTAGTGCACGTCGGCGCGGGTCATCGCGTCTGCGGGCTCCTTGGGAGGGGAGGTGGCTGGCGGGGGCCCGGTGCGGGCGCAGGGACGTCGGAGCATACCGCGTGCCCTCGGCCGAGCCCCAGCCGGCGGACGGGCGGTCGCTAGGCGCCGAGCACGTCGCGGAGGCGGGCGGCGAACGCCTCGGGCTGGCCGTGCTGGCCGAACTCGCCGCCGAGGAACCCGCCGTGGTGGCTCGGGAACTCCACCAGCGGCAGCCCGACGGCCTGGGCGACCGCCGCGGCGGTGCGCCAGGTCACCGTGCCCGCGGACTCGATGCCGGCCGCGATCACCAACCGGGTCCCGGTGGTCCGGAGGGCGTCGACACCGAGGGCGTCGACCTGCAGGTCGTGGGCGGTGATCGCGTTGGACGCGCCCGACAGGAGCGGGTCGTCACGGGCCCCGTCGTCCTCGGCGGGCAGGCCGAGCTCCGTCGGATCGGGGGCGGGCGCAGCGGCGAAGGCGTCCCCGAACTCGCCCTGCCACGACGTCAGTGCGATGAAGTGGGCCATGCCCGCGCCCCAGCCCCTGGCCCGGTAGGTGGCCTGCACCGCCCGCTCCGCCGCGAGGGCCGCCTCCGCGTCGGGCAGGACCGTGAGGATCGGCGGCTCGTGGGCCACCACGGTCCGCAGGTCGCCGGGGTGCCGGGCCGCCCACGCCAGCGCGGTGACGGCGCCGCCGCTCGAGGCGAACACGTCCGCGGGGCCGTCGACCAGCGCGGTGACGAGCGCGTGGAGGTCGTCGGCCTGGCGCACCGGGTCGTGGTCCACCAGCCCATCGCGCCTCGGGCTCCGGCCCACCCCGCGGGGGTCGGTGGTCACCAGCGTCCGGTCGGCGAGGTGCGCGGCCAGCGAGGTGAAGCCGCTCGCGTCCATCGGGTGGCCGATGAGCACCAGCGGCGGTTCGTCGTCGTCGGACGGCGGCAGGGCGCCGCGGACGTCGTAGGTCAGGGTGGCGTCCCCCAGGTCGAGGGTGCGCGTCACCGGGGCCGGCGAGGCGGTGGGGGTGGGCACGGGTCGCTCCTCGGTGATCGGGTCGTGCGGCGGGTCGGGACCGTCGCGGATCCGACGGTCATCCTCGTCCGAACTCATCGCGCGCGGGTGGCTGGGGCGTGGCGACGGCGACGGGGCACCATGGGGCGCCGTGCCCGTGACCCGCCCCACCGATCCCCCTCCGGTCGACCACCTCGCCAGGCCGCTCCTCGAGCGCCCCGGCACCGTGCGGGTCCTGTTGGTCCTGGGGGTGGTCGCGGTGTCCTTCGCCGCCATCCTCATCCGCGTCGCCGACGCCCCGGCCCTGGCGCTCGCCTTCTGGCGGTCGCTCGCGGGTGCGCTGGTCCTGGCACCGTTCGCGCTGCGCTCGACCGACGTCGTCGACGCGCGCCAGCGCCGGGACCTCGTCCTGAGCGGGGTGTTCCTCGCCGTCCACTTCGCCCTGTTCATCGGCGCGTTCGCGCTGACGTCGGTGGCGTCAGCGGTCGTGTTCGTGGCGACGTCGCCGGTGTTCGTCGGGTTGGGGGCGTGGCTGTGGCTCGGGCAGGCGCCGTCGCGGCGCACCTGGGCGGGGATCGGCCTGGCCGTCGCCGGCGCGGTCGTCGTCGGGGTCGGTGACGCGGGCAGCGGCGGGACCGGCTCCAACCCGCTGCTGGGTGACCTCATGGCCCTCGGCGGCGCGGTGGCGGTCAGCGGCTACCTGCTCATCGGCCAGCGCTCGCGGCAGCGGCTGGGGGTCGCGACGTACGGCATGTGGGTGTACGGCACGGCGGCGGCGGTGCTGGCCGTCACGTCGCTGGTGGCCGGCAGCGCGCTGGTCGGGTTCGACGCGGTCACGTGGTGGGCGATCCTCGGGCTGATCGTCGGACCCCAGCTGCTCGGGCACACGATCTTCAACCAGGTCCTGAACGTCGTGCCGGCCACCACCGTCGCCGTCGTGGTCCTGTCCGAGCCGGTCGGCGCGAGCCTCCTCGCGCTGCTCCTCCTCGCCGAGGTGCCCCCACCCCTCCTCGCCGTCGGCGGTCCCCTCATCCTCGCCGGCGTCTACCTCGCCTCGACCGGTCGCCGGGGAGGTGGCCGGGTGAGGGTCCGACCCGGATCCCAGATCTGAGGGGTGGGTCTGCCGGTGGGGCTGGGACCGAGATCTGGGCCTTCGGTCCGGCGACGGGCGCCCCAGATCTGAGCGGTGGGTCCGCCGGTGGGGTTGGGACCGAGATCTGGGAGTCGGGTCACGGGCGCATGAGGTCCCACACGCCGTGCTCGCGGAGGAAGTCCTCGAGGAGGGGGACCAGGGGGAGGGCGAGGAGCTCGGGTCGGCTGACGAAGGCGACCGCCACGGCGTCGTCGCCGGCGACGGGCTCAGCATCCCCCTCCACGTCGACCCACCAGTCGTGGATGACGATGTGGTGGTCCGGGCCGATCCGCTCGGCGATCCCGCACAGCCCGCGGGGGGTGCCGACCAGGCCGGTCTCCTCGGCCAGTTCGCGGACGACACCCTCGGCGATGGTCTCGCCCACCTCGAGGCGACCCCCCGGCACCGCCCACAGGCCCCGGCCTGGCGGCCGACCCCGCTGGACGACGAGCAGCCGCCCGTCGCGCAGGACGATGACGCCGATGCCGATGGTCGGGTGGTCCACGACCGTCGAGGATGGCACGGCCGGCCCGGGCACGGCCCTGCAGCCCGGTACTACGCTGCCGCCATGGACCTCTCCCTCTCTGACACCCAGGCCGGGATCAAGCAGCTCGCGAAGGACTTCTGCGACCGCGAGCTGGCCCCCAACGCCCGCGAGCTCGACCGCACCGAGGCGTACCCCGAGGAGCTGGTCCCGAAGCTGTTCGAGGTCGGCTTCCTCGGCGCGACGATCCCGGAGGAGCACGGGGGGATGGGCCTCGACTACCTCTCCTACGGCCTGATCGTGGAGGAGGCCGGGCGCACCGACGCCTCGGTCCGATCCATGATCAGCGTCAACCTGGGCCTGGTCGCGTCGTCGATCCTGAACTACGGCACCGACGAGCAGAAGGCGGAGTGGCTGCCCCGGTTGGCCGGCGAGCGGGACCCGGGCCTGGGGGCGTTCGGCCTGACCGAGCCCGACCACGGGTCAGATCCCTCCTCGATGACGTCCTTCGCCCGTCGGGACGGCGAGGACTGGGTGATCAACGGGTCGAAGATGTGGATCACGAACGGGTCGCGGGGCGTGCTGACGGTGGTGTACGCCAACACCGACGACGGGATCACCGCGTTCCTCGTGCCCCAGGACGCCGACGGCTACGAGGGCCGGCCGTTGCACGGCAAGCTCGGCCTGCGGGCGGGGGACACCGCGGAGGTCACCCTCACGGACGTGCGGGTGCCCGGCGACGCGGTGCTGGGGGAGGTGGGCCGCGGGCTGCGGATCGCCCTGCACAGCCTCGACAACGGGCGGATGTCGCTGGCGGCGGGGTGCACCGGGATCTCCCAGGCCTGCCTGGACGCGTCCTTGGCCTACGCCGCCGAGCGCGAGCAGTTCGGCAAGCCGATCGCCGGGTTCCAGCTGGTGCAGGAGCTGTTGAGCGACATCTACCTGGACCTCGAGGCCAGCCGGTCGCTGTGGCAGAAGGTCGCGTGGCTGCACGACCTGGGGGAGCGGCACACGATCGAGTCGAGCGTGGCGAAGACGTTCTGCTCCGAGGCCGCGGTCCGCAACGCCAACCGGGCGGTGCAGGTGCACGGCGGGTACGGCTACTCCGACGAGTACCCGGTCGGCCGCTACCTGCGCGACGCGCGCGTGACCACCCTGTACGAGGGCACCAGCCAGATCCAGCGGCTGCTGCTGGGCCGCCACCTGACCGGCGTGAGCGCGTTCACGTAGCCGGCGGCGTGCGGGCGTCGTCGGTCGCCTCGAGCGGCTGAGGTCTGTCAGCTTCGTCCCGCGGGGCGCAACGAATGCGACAGACCTCGCCGGGGGTGCGGGGATGGACGGCGACAGGCAGGCGGTGGGGCGGGTGGGACCCGGGGCCCCGCCGCTACCGGCGGCGAGCGCGGATGACCAGGCGGGTGTCCGGGCTGAGCGGGCCGCCCTCGAGCCCGCCGAACACCTCCACCTCGGCGAAGCCCGCCTCGCGGACCATCCCGACCAGCTCGGTGGCGGTGTACATCCGCACGTCGAAGTGCCGCTCGGTCCCGTCGACGAACCGGACCGTGCGGTGGGCGCGGCCGGTCACCCAGTCCACGTGCCCGAACTCGACCCCGCCGGTCGTGCCGATCGGGTGCTCGGCGCCGTCCTCGGCGATCTTCGCCAGCCGGTCGCGGTGGTTCGTCTCGATCACGAGCACCCCGTCGGGGACCAGCACCTCGTGCCACGCCCTGATCGCCGCCAGATCCTCCACGTCGTCGTCGACGTACCCGATCGAGCTGAAGAGGTTGAGGACGACGTCGTAAGGGCCTGGCGGCGGACGGCGCATGTCACCGCGGACGTACGACGGCCCCGGGTTCCGCTCGGCCGCGATCGCGAGCTGGTCGGCGGACAGGTCGAGCCCGGTCACCTCGTGGCCGGCGGCGTGCAGCAGCCCGGCGTGCCGCCCGCCCCCGCACGGCACATCGAGGATCCGCAGCCCTCCCGCGCCGCCGACGAGGGCCAGCACGCCCGCGACCTCCTGCGCGGTCGCGTCGAACGCGCCAGCGGCCGCCCACTCGTCGGTGTAGCGGCGATCGAAGAAGCCATCCCACCACGGGTCACCCATGGCGGAAGCCTGCCACGGACGCCATGCTCCGCGGATGGACATCCGCGCGACCGACGACTACCTCGCCGTCAACACCGCCGCGTGGGGCGGTCGCACCGAGTCCGAGACCGCGCTGGCGCAGCGGGCCTGGGCCGCGGACGTCCCCAGCTGGGGCATCTTCGGCCAGCCCGACGAGGAGGTCGGTCTGATCGACGACGTCGCCGGGAGCGACGTCCTCGAGGTCGGGTGCGGCACCGCCTACGTGTCGGCGTGGGCGCGGCGACGTGGCGCACGTCCGGTGGCCCTCGACCCCACCCCGGGCCAGCTGGCCATCGCCGCCGCCCAGCAGGCCGCCCGCGACGAGCACTTCCCGCTGGTGCTGGCCCGCGGCGAGCAGCTGCCCTTCGCCGCTGCCGCCTTCGACCTCGTCGTCAGCGAGTACGGCGCGGCCATCTGGGCCGATCCGCACGCGTGGATCCCCGAGGCCGCACGGGTCCTGCGCCGGGGCGGGGAGCTGCGGTTCCTCGGCAACCACCCCCTCCTCATGGCCTGCTCGCCCGTCGACGGGACCATGCCGGCGCGGGACCGACTGCAGCGGAGCTGGGTGGACATGCACCGCTTCGACTGGCCCGAGGTGACGCTCCCCGCGACCGGCGACCGCCCGGCGGTCACCGAGCCGGCGGTGGTCGAGTTCCACCTGCCACCGGGGGCGATGATCCGCCTGCTGCGCGACAGCGGCTTCGAGGTCCTCGACCACATCGAGCTGACCGCGCACCCGGACGCCGTCACCTCGCACGAGTTCGTCACCCCGGACTGGGCCGGGCGCTGGCCCCACGAGCAGGTGTGGAAGGCCCGACGTCGCTGAACCCCTGAGTCGCTGAACCCCCTGAGTCGCTGAACCCCTGAGTCGCTGAACCGTGCGGCCGCCGACCTGTCACACCGTCCCCCTACCGTCAGCGGCGATGGGCGCCGCCGACCTGCACTGCCACACCACGTACTCCGACGGCCACGCCGGCCCGTACGACCTGGCCCGCATGGCGTGGGCCAGCGGGCTCGAGGCGCTGGCGATCACCGACCACGACACCGTCGACCACTTCGACGAGTCGGCGGAGGCCTGCGCCACCTTCGGGCTGACCTGGATCCCGGGGATCGAGCTGTCCGCCGAGGTGCCCCCACCCGCCGGCGTGGAGGGGCCGGCCCGCAGCGTCCACCTCATCGGCCTGTTCGTCAGCGACGCCGACCCGTCGCTGCGCCGCGAGCTCGACCGGTTGCGGACCGCGCGACGGGACCGGGCGCTCGCGATGGTCGCCAAGGTGAACGACATGGGGGGCGCGATCGATCCCGAGCAGCTGCTGGTCACCGCGGGGGCGGCCCCCCTCGGCCGTCCGCACGTCGCCCGCGCGATGGTGGAGGCGGGGCTGGTGCCCACGGTCGGGCGGGCGTTCGCCGACTACCTCGGCGAGGGCGGCCCCGCCTACGTGCCGAAGGGGGCGCTGGGGCCGGTCCGCGCCGTCGAGCTCATCCGCGGCGCGGGGGGCGCCGCGGTGCTCGCCCACCCCACCTGGGGAGGGGTGGACCAGGCCCTCCTCGACGCGATGTGCACCGCGGGGCTGGCCGGGATCGAGTCCCCGCGGGAGGCCTACGAGCCCGACGCGGCCCGGGTGTGGCATCGTGTCGCCACCCGCCGCGACCTCGTGGTCACGCGCGGCACCGACTTCCATGGTGCGGCACAATCGGCCACCATGGGTGCAGACTGTAGCCAGGACGACGTGGTCGACGAGCTGCGTTCGCGGGCCGGAGGAGAAGTCAGCCAGTGGTAGGACCAGCCAAACGGCTCACGCCGCTCCCCATGTTCGTGGTCACCAGCGAGGGGCCCCTCAAGGGCCGCGTCCTGGTGGTCGACGCCGACGAGCAGATCCTCGGCCGGCGGTCCACATCGGACCTCGTCCTGGACGACCCCCACGTCTCCCGTGCGCACGCCGCGGTCCGCAAGGCCGCAGGTGCCGTGCTGATCGAGGACCTCAAGTCGACCGGCGGGACCTGGGTGAACGACGAGCAGGTCCAGGGCTCGGCCGCGCTCAAGCACGGTGACGTCGTCAAGTTCGGCAACGTCGAGACGCGCTTCGAGGACCGCGGGGCGAACATGTCCGGCGACGACGACACCGAGGTGCTCGAGCTCGAACCGCTCGAGGCCAAGCCGATCCTGTCCCCGCGGCAGGGTGAGGTGCTCGAGTACCTGCGGGAGGGGCTCACCAACCCCGAGATCGCGGAGAAGCTCGGCGTCACCGAGCGGACCGTGAAGGCGCACTGCCAGGAGGTCTTCGACCGCCTCGGCGCGCGGAACCGCACCGCCGCGGTCGCCGCCGCCATGCGCATGGGCCTGTTCGAGGACTGAGGGCTTGTTCCAGGACTGACGGCCTGTTCGACGGCGTCTGCGAGGCCTGCGGGTCCCGCTAGAGTGAGAGGGCGCCGGCAGGTAGTGGCGTCCACCCTCCACATAACCCGCTCGGAGACTTTCGTCTAACTGGTGGGAGACCACCGTTCGGCCTTGCCGAGAGGAGCCGTCAGGCTCCGCGTAGGTGCACGTCGACGGGTCTCCCCGACCTGCACCCTGTCGACCCTCACGGGTCCGGGTGCCGGAGTGGCAAGCCGCTCTGAGACGTTGCGTTGCCGGAGGGTGGACACCACTGCCTGCCGAACCGCGTCCGGCGACCGATCAGCCGTCCTCGGCGTCCGCTGCGGGCGGTTGCGGCGGGAGCAGGCGGCCCAGGTTCGCGAGCGCGGCCGGTGAGGGGGATGCGGCGGCGCGGTTGGCGGCCTGCAGCTCGGCGTACACCTCCTCGCGGGGCACCGCGACCGACCGGGGGGCGCGGATGCCGATGCGGATCTGGTCTCCGCGCACGTCGAGCACGGTGACGACGACGTCGTCTCCGATCATGATGCTCTCGCCCGAGCGTCGTGTGAGGACCAGCACTGCGTTCCCTTCCGTGGGGGTCGTGCGATCCTACGTCACCGCAGGCGTCGGGCACCGGTGGACCGGGCCAGGCGGTCCGGTGGGCTCAGACCGACTCCATCTCGCGGGCGTCGTCCTCCGCCGCGGCGGCCTCGGCGGCGGCCGCCTCCGCCCGGAGGGCGGCGAGGCGCTCGGCCTCGGCCCGTGCCACCTCGAGCTCGGCCAGCCGGATCGCCATCGCGTTCTCGTGCTGGTAGCGGTCGATGACCCGGAACACCGTCGACACCCCGAACCAGGCGAGTGCCAGCGCGGCGAGGTAGCGCACGCCGGCGTTCGCGAGGTCGCTCGCGTTCATCAGCGCCATGTCGCTCAGCACGGGCGCGCCGAGCACCACCGACAGCCCCACGATCAGCGGGAACCGCCAGACGGTGTTGATCGACTTCGCGGGCTCGGTCGACCTCGTGGTGTCCGTCGTCATCGCAGCACTCCGTTCCGTCGCGCCTCCACCTGGGCGGTGAAGACCTGTCGTCTGATCACATCGGCGTCCGAGGGGGCGAGCTGCTCGAAGGTCAGCCCGACCTCGCAGCGGTCGGGACCCTCGGAGATCCGGGTCACCTGCGCCCGCGCGTCGACGGCCTCGCCGTCCACCACGAGCCGGACGGCCACGTGGGCGCCCTGCGGCGGCGGGGGACCGTCCAGGAACACGCGTGCCCCGCCCTCGCTGAGGTCGCTGGTCCAGCCGCTGGTCGCGTGCTCGTCGGCGTCGAACGCGAACGCGACGCCCGGTCGTTCGGACTCGAGGTCCTCCACGACGATCTCGACGGCGACCGGGGCGCGCACGTAGGCGCGGCGCTGGGTCCGACAGGTCGTCCCGGACGCCTCCAGCCGGACGTGCCCGCCGTCGGCCAGGACCATCGTGGCGGGCCGGGTGTACGCGCCGTCGGCGTCGGTCCAGCGCACCATCGCCTCCACCGGCGCGTGCGGGACGAGCAGGCCCGCGCGCGGGCACGGCGTGCAGATGAGCTCCTCGTCCTCGGCGAGCAGGACCGACGCGTCGAAGGTCTGCACCCGCCAGCTCAGCTCGACCAGCGACCCCGCGGCCGGCCAGCGCGCTCCGGCGTCGCTCATGCCGCGATCGCCCCCGCGAGCGCGTCGGTCCACGTCTCCGGGGTCGCAGGCACGCGGTCCAGGTAGGCGACGGGGACGCCGAGGGCGAGCACGGCCCACGGGGTGGAGGTGTGCTCGACGTCCTCGAGGGCGAGCCCGTCGACGCCGCCGACCTGCTGGAGCCACACCTCGACGTCCTCGGTCTTGCGCGAGGCGGCCACGACGCCGATGACCTGGTGGGGGTCGAGGGTGTCGACGACCGTGCGGGTCCACTCCTTGTCGGCGCCGCGGAGGCCCGGGCCGCACTCGACGGCGACGAACGTCGGGGTGGCGCGGCGGCGCCAGCTCAGGCGCTCGCGCTGGGCGTCCTCGGCGTCGGTGATGCGCTGGGACTCCGGGACGGCCTTGCCGCGGTAGGAGGCGGAGGCGAGCACGACCGCGTCGGGGTCCGCGTCGACGGCCTTCGCGAGCTGCTTGCAGAGGCGGAGGGCCTGGGCCCGCTCGCCGACGACGGCGACCACGACGCCTGTGGTGTCGGGCAGCTCGGCCATGGTGGGCAGCCCGCGGAGGGCCGTCATCACCGTCGTGCGGGGGAGGTTGCCCCGCTCGAGCCACGACATGAGGCGCGCGGTGCGCTCGTCCGCGGCGAGGACGCCGGCCGTCTGGACGGCGGCGAGGTCGGCGGTGTCCGTCAGGTCGGCGCCACCGACCGGCTCGACGGCCCTGTGAGCGGCGTCGGGCACCTCCGCGGCGGGGACCGGGACCTGCCCCGCGTCGGCGGTGCCTGCGGCGACGGCGGCAGCCGCGGCGTCGGCGATGGCCTCGTGGTCGACGGTCGGGATGTGCGGGTGGCTGGTGGCGAGGCCGGCCGGACGGGTCGGCGCCGGAGCCAGTCGCGCGCCGACGGCGTCGGCGATGTCGGGACCGGCGTCGGCCGCTATGCGCTGGAGGACGTCGTTGAACGCGCCGCCCTCGGTGCTGATCCGCGGCATCTCGGCGGTCGACAGCGGCTCGAAGTCCGCCGGTGCGCTGGTCGGACGTCCGGCGAGCAGGTCGCCGAGGCGGTGGGCCACCGAGGTGTCGTCGGGGGTCACGTCGCGGGTCGGGGCCTCGGCTGCGACCCCGGACTCCGCGGCGCTGACCCGGTCGGCCAGGTCGAGCAGGGACGCGGAGACCGACGAGACGCTGGCCGCGCTCGCCGAGGCGCCGGTGGGTGCGGGGTCGGTGGGCGCGGGGCCGGTGACCCCTGCGCTGCCGTCCGCGGCACCGGTGCTGTCGGTGCTGGACCGCCCGGCACCCGGTGTCGCGTACACCTCGTAGGACTCCTTGGCGAAGAAGCCGCCCAGCCCTCCGGACCGGATCTTGTTGGCCTCGACGATCTCGGCGTCGCTGCCGAGGACGGTGCGGACCTCGGCCAGCACCGCCTCGATGGAGGAACCCTCAAACCGCTGCGGGGTTGCCAACGTTCACCACTCCTACGGTCTCGACTGTCAGTTGGGGGCCGATCTCGGCGTAGCCGAGCACCGGCAGGCGGGGGATCACCTGGGACACCAGGCGGCGCAGGGCCGGCCTGGCCTGCGGGGAGCACACGATCACGGGGGACTCGCCCTGCTGCTCGGCCTGCTCGGCCAACCGCGCGACCTCGACGGCGAGGCGCTCGGACAGCTGGGGGTCCAGGGCCAGGAACGACCCGGTCGCACCGGGGCGGACCGCCTCGACGACGGCGTGCTCGGTCATCGGGTCGAGGACCAGGACGGCCAGCCGGCCGTCGACGGCCAGCGCCGAGGAGATCGCCGGGCCGAGCATCGCGCGGACGGACTCGACCAGCGGCTCGACGTCGCGGGTGTGCTGGCCGCGCTCGGTCAGCACCTCGAAGATCCGGACCAGATCGGTGATCGGCACCTGCTCGGCCAGCAGCTCGGCCAGGACGCTCTGCACGTCGCCGAGGGTCAGCTGGCTGGCGGTCAGCTCCTCGCCGACCGTGGGGGCCTGGGCCTTGACGAGCTCGGCGAGCAGCTTGGTGTCGGTCCGGCTGAGCAGCCGGGCGGCGTTCGTGCGGACGACCTCGGCCAGGTGGGTCGTGATGACCGACGACCGGTCGACGACCGTGGCGCCCATGACCTCGGCCTGCTGGCGGTACTCCTGGGGGACCCAGCGGGCCGGCAGGCCGAAGACCGGCTCGACGGTCTGGGTGCCCGGCAGCGCGGCGATGCCGGTGCGGGCGGGGACGTCGCCGCCACCCTCGCCCAACGCCGGGGTGTCGTCGCCGATGACGAGGACGTGACCGACCGGCGCGGTGCCGCGGCCGAGCTCGACGCCGTGGACGCGGATCGAGTAGGTGCTCGGGGGCAGCTCGATGTTGTCGCGGGTGCGGACCAGCGGGATGATGATGCCGAGGTCGCCGGCGACCTTCCGGCGCAGGGCCTTCACCCGGTCGAGCAGGTCGCCGCCGCGGGCGGGGTCGACCAGGTCCATGAGGTCGTAGGCGATCTCGAGCTGCAGGCTCTCGACCTGGACGTCCTCGAGGATGGCCTCGGGGGAGTTCGGGTCGGGCAGCGCGGCGCGCATCGCCTCGTCCTCGCGCTCGCGCTCGGCCTCGGCGGCCCGGCGCTTGGCCTCCTCGGGGTCGGGGAGCTTGCTGGAGGTGAGCCACAGGGCGGCACCGACCGCGACGAACGGCACGAACGGCAGGCCGGGGAGCAGCGCCATGAGGGCGACCGCCACGCCGCCGAGGCGGATGGCGCCGCGCTGGCGGCTGAACTGCAGCACCACGTCGGTGCCCATGTCGCCGGCCGTGGCCGCGCGGGTCACGATGATGCCCGAGGCGATGGAGATCAGGAGCGCGGGGAGCTGGGAGACCAGGCCGTCGCCGACGGTCAGCAGGCTGAAGGTGGAGACAGCCTCGCCGACGTCCATGCCCTGTTGCACCACGCCGATCACCAGGCCGCCGATCAGGTTGATCGCGGTGATGATGATCGACGCCATCGCGTCGCCCTTGACGAACTTCGACGCACCGTCCATCGCGCCGTAGAAGTCCGCCTCGGCGGCGACCTCCTCGCGGCGCTTGCGGGCCTGGGCCTCGTCGATCAGGCCGGCGTTCAGGTCGGCGTCGATCGCCATCTGCTTGCCGGGCATGGCGTCGAGGGTGAACCGCGCGCCGACCTCGGCCACGCGGCCGGCGCCGTTCGTGATCACCATGAACTGCACGACGACCAGGATGAGGAAGACGATCAGGCCGACGACCAGCGACCCGCCGATGACGAAGTTGCCGAACGCCTCGATGACCTTGCCGGCGTAGCCGTCCAGCATGATCAACCGGGTGGTCGAGATGTTGAGGGCCAGCCGGAAGAGGGTCAGGACCAGCAGCAGCGACGGGAAGACCGCGAAGTCGAGGGGTCGGTTGACCTGCATCGACGCGAGGATGACGAGCAGCGCGGCGGCGATGTTCATCGCCAGCAGGAGGTCCAGCAGCGCAGTCGGCACCGGCACCACCATCATCACGACGATGAGGATGACGGCGGCCGGGACGGCGATGGGGGCGATCGAGCGATTCCGCAAGGTGGGCACCTGGTGCAGGCGTCAGCCGTCCTTGGGGATCTTCCGTCGCGCCGCCGTCCGTGGTCTGCGCACCCCTGTCATCGGCTGCACGGCGGTCGGCCTTAGCGGTCACCGCCGATCGGGTCCGCCGGTCCCTGGGTGCAGGGGGGTGGCCGATGGGGTGCCCTTCGACCGTGTCGGACCGGGGGAGACTGGTCCGAGGACGAGCACGGGGGTGCCGACGCAGATGGAGATGGAGCTGACCGCCGGATCCGAGGTCCGCTACGTCGGGCCGGAGATCGGTGACCTCCCGCACGGGGCGGCGGTGGAGGTCGTCGAGGTCGGCGACCGCCGGGACGGCCACGCCCCGCCGGGGCACCCGCCCCGACGGGTCGTGGTGCGCACCCCCTCCGGTGCGCTGGTCTCGGTCAGGTCACGTCACCTCGACGTGATCTCGCCACCCGCCTGACGCAGCGGCGGTGCGGGAGGCTCCTGACCGGCCGCTGCCCGGCGGACGAGCTGGTAGCCCGGTGCAGCCACGGCGAGCGCTGCGGCGCCCACCAGCACCGCGGTCGAGATGGTGGTCGCGTCCGCGAGCGCGCCCAGCCCGATGGCGCCGATGCCCCCGCCGACGGACGCCATCAGGCTGTTCGCCGACAGCACGGTGGCGCGCCGTCCCGGGTCGGTCACCGCGCGGTGGAGGAGCCCCTGGTGGACCGGGTTGGCCGCGCCGTGCGCCGCCATGGTGCCGACGAACGCGCTGACGATCCCGAGGGGACCGGACGCCAGCCCGATGCCCACCACGGCGGCGGCCTGGACGGCCAGCAGCGCGGTCCCGGCCCCGGTCGCGCCGAGCAGCCGGGTCAGCCGAGGTGCCATGCCCGCGGCGATGGCCGAGGCCCCCCATCCGGCGGCGCTCGCGGGCCCCATCAGGGCTGCGGCGGCGGCCGGCTCGTCGAGGACCACCTCGAGGCGTGCCGGCGTGTGGACCTCGAAGGCGATCATGCCGAGCCCCCAGAGCAGCTCGATGCCGACGAGCGCGACCAGCGCGCGGCTCCGGCGGACCATGCCCAGCGCGTCGCGGACGATCGAGGGGACGGCGAGCGCCTCGGCCCGGGTGCGACGGACCGCGCTCCGAACCCGTCCCGCACCTGCGGGCGCGTCGGTCGTCGACGGGCGGACCTCGACCACCAGCCGGTGGATGGCGGCGAGCTCGACGATCCGCAGGACGAGGGCGGCCAGGACGGGCAGGACCAGCGGGTCGACGGCCGCGACGGGGTCCCAGGCGACCAGGCCGCTCGACACCAGCGTGCCGGTGGTGATCGCGAGCCCCAGCACCACCCCGCCGGTCGCGAGCGCCCCCTCGATGTCGGCGTCGGGGTCGGCGGCCTGCGCCGCGTCGACGTACCAGGCGTCGAGCGGGCCGCTCTCGAGGGCGCGGTAGACCCCCTCCAGGGCGAAGGTGGCCGCCAGCAGCCACACGTCCCCCGCGACGGTGAGGAGGGTCAGCGCCGCGATCTGGAACCCGCCGGCGAGCAGGAGGACGCGACGTCGGCCCAGCGCGTCGGCCAGCCCGCCGGTCGGCAGCTCGAGCGCCATGACCGCCACCATCTGGGCGGACAGCGCGACCCCGACCTGGGCCAGGCCCAGCCCGCGGTCGAGCAGCAGCAGGACGAGCACGGGCATCGTGATGCCGGTGGGCAGCCACCGCAGCCCCCGCAGGACGAGGAACCGCCGTCGGGCCTCGCGCACGGTGAGGCTCGCGGTCACAGCCCGACCCCCGCGCTGGCGCGCCGGGGTCGCCCCCCGGCCTGTCCTGCGACCGCTCCCAGGCTCGCGGTCACAGCCTCACCTCGCGGGCGGGGAAGGCGTCGAGCAGGACCAGGACGTCCTCGGTCGGCTCGTCGTCGGGCGCGGGATCGGGTGGGGCCTGCTCGTACCGCTCGACGAGGGCCCACACCTCGTCCTTGAACGCGGCCAGCTGCGACGGGGTCAGGCGCAGGCGGAGGTCGGTGGTGGTCGCGGCCTCGCGCCACGCCCGCGGCCAGTCGTTGCGGGTCACCAGCCAGTCGTCGCGCCACAGCGCCTTCTGCCGGTGGATCGAGCCGAGCAGCCACTCGTTCGCCGCCCGGTCGTCGGGGTCGTCCTCGAAGTCCGCGTCCGACCAGGACGTCATGTCGTGCGCCGCTCGCCACCACCGCTCGCGAGCGGTGCCCCGGTCGGGGTCCTCGGCGACCAGCCCGACGTCGGCGAGCTGGCGCAGGTGGTAGCTCGTGGCGCCGGTGTTGGTCCCGAGCCGCTGGGCCAGCTTCGCCGACGTCGCGGGGCCCTCGAGCCGGAGGGCGCTCAGCAACCGAGAGCGGAGGGGGTGGGCGAGGCACTGCAGCTTCGCGGAGTCCAGGTGGACCCGGCGGACCTCGGACGGGCGGTCGGCATCGCGCATGAAGCGCACACTACCATTGCAAAGACATTGTGCAAAGGAGTTGTGCATTACGCGACGTGGTCAGGGTGCCGGCGCCAACTGCACGCGATCCGGTCCCGCCGCTCGCCCCGCCAGCACGCCGTCCGGGAGGGTGCCGGACGACGGGCAGTTCCGCCCGAACACCGACAGGACGACGTGCAGTCGGGTGCTGACGCTCTGGGTTGCCTACGTCGGCACGAGCTCCGAGGACGGGACTGCCCCGCGGCGGGGCTTCTCGAGCGCCGTCAACGGCTCGTGGGCGGTGGCGAACGGCGACTCGTGCGTGCCCGCCGCGCGGCCCTTCGCGCGCAGGGCGTAGACGAAGGCGAGGACCCGGGCGACGGCCTCGTAGAGCTCCACAGGGATCTGCTGGTCGATCTCCACCAGCCGGTACACGGTCCGGGCGAGGGGGATGTCGCGGACGATCGGGATGTGGGACTCGTCGGCCAGCTCGCGGATCCGGTCCGCGACCGCCCCGGCGCCCTTCGCGAGCACCTTCGGGGCGCCTGCCGTCGGGTCGTAGCGCATGGCGACCGCGATGTGGGTCGGGTTGACGATGATGACGTCGGCGTCGGGGACGGCGGCCATCATCCGGTTGCGGCTCATCGCCATCTGCCGTTGGCGGATCTGGCCCTTCACCATCGGGTCGCCCTCGTTCTGTTTGTTCTCCTCCTTGACCTCCTGCTTGGTCATCTTGATCTGCTTGTCGATCTGCTTCTTCGACTGGAGGTAGTCCGCGGCCGCGATCGCCAACCCGATGATGGAGACGTTGCGGAGGACCCCGAGCGTCGACTCGGCGATCAGCCCGGCGACGGCGGGGACGTTCATGGTGCTGCCGCTCGCGACGAGCGTCTCGTAGATCGTCGTAATGGGCCCGACCGACACGATGACGATGGCGGCGAGCTTGAGGAGGTTCTTGACCGTCTCCCAGGCGGCGCGCATCCCGACCATCTGCTTGATGCCCTTGAAGGGGTTCAGCTTCTTGAAGTCGGGCTTCATCTTCTTCGGCGCCCACCCGATCTGGGCGACCTGGGAGCCGACGCCGAGGAGCATGGCCAGTAGGACCGGCGGGGCCATGACGAGGGTGCCCCCGAGGATCGCGTCGCCGAAGAAGCCGATCAGCTCGCCCTCGCCGCCGTCCAGCACCTGCTGGATCGACGTGAGCATGCCGCGCAGCTGCTCGAAGCCGCTGCGGACGACCATCGGCATGAGCCACGCGGTCGTCAGCAGCATCAGCCACCCGCCGATGTCGTTGCTGCGCGGGATCTGCCCGTCCTTGCGCGCGTCCTTCTTGCGCTTCGGACTCGGCTTCTCGGTCTTCTCACCGGCCTGGGACTGCGCCATCTAGCGCCCCCCGAGGGCCATGGCGTCCGAGACGCCCGCCTCGACCAGGGTGGACACGATGCCGGGCAGCAGCGGCAGCGCCACCGCGACGATCACGATCGTCACGAGGATCTTCAGCGGCATGACCGCCAGGAAGACGTTCATCTGCGGCGCGGCGCGGGCGACCAGGCCCTGGCCGACCTCGATCAGGAACGCGACGGCGATGATCGGGGCCGCGATCTCGACGGCCGCCAGCAGGAAGTGCCCGAGGTTGCCGATCAGCAGCTCGCGGAGGTTCGTGAGGTCGAGCCCGGACACCCCGATCGCCTTGAACGACTCGATGAACCCGCGGACGATCAGCAGGTGCCCGCCGACGGCGAACAGCAGGGTGACGCCGACGGTCTGGTAGATCCGCGCGAAGCCCGACCCGGTCCCGCCGGTCATCGGGTCGAACGCCGGCTGGATGCTGATGCCGCCGAAGATGTCGATCAGCTCGCCGGCGGCGCCGATGGCGGAGAACAGCAGGTTCACGAGGAAGCCGAGGGACAGGCCGAGGACGACCTGGAAGCCACCGGCCATGATCAGCGGGCCGATCTCGACGGGGACCTGCTCGGCGGCGAGCACGGGCGCGGCGTACACCGCGAGCGTCGTCGCGAGCCCGACCCTCACCTGCACCGGCACGATGGGGGAGTTGAGGGGCGGGATCACGAGCAGCCACGCACCGGCCCGGACGACGGCCAGGAGGAAGCCGGTCAGGAGGTACTGGTCGATCTGCAGGTCCATGGTGCGGGGGGGGGGGGCGGCCTAGCCCAGCAGCGCCGGGACCATGTCGAACAGGGCGCGGGTGAAGCTCACGATCTCGCTGAGCATCCAGTTGCCCGCGACGACGAAGACCACGACGACGCCGATGAACTTCGGGACGAAGGTGAGGGTGACCTCCTGGACCTGGGTGACGGCCTGCAGCAGGCCGACGATCAGGCCGATCGCGAGGGCCACGATCAGGACGGGGGCGCCGAGCTTGACGGCCAGCCAGAGGGCCTGGACGCCGATCTCCATGACCTGGGTGTCGCTCATGTCGCGAAGGACTCCAGCAGCGAGCGGACGACGAGGGTCCACCCGTCGACCATGACGAAGAGCAGCAGCTTGAAGGGGAGGGACACGAGGACCGGCGGCAGCATCATCATGCCCATGCTCATCAGGACCGAGGCGGTGATCAGGTCCACGATGAGGAACGGGATGAACACCACGAAGGCGATGATGAACGCGGCCTTGAGCTCGCTCAGGACGAAGGCCGGCACCAGCGAGGTGAAGGCCACGTCGTCCGGCGTCGCCGGTCGTCCCTCCCCGGAGGCGTCGACGAACAGCGCCAGCTCGGCCTCGCCGACCTGCCCCATCATGAACTCGCGGATCGGCGCCTGCGCCAGGCCGATGGCCTCGCCCTGGTCGATCTCGGAGGCGAGCAGCGGCTGCAGGGCGACCTCGTTGATCTCCTGCAGCGTCGGCGCCATCGTGAAGATCGACAGGAACAGCGCCAGGCCGACGACGATCTGGTTCGGCGGCACCGTCGGGAGGCCGATGGCCTGGCGGACGATGCTCAGCACGATCACGATCCGCGTGAAGCTGGTCATCATCACCAGCAGCGACGGCGCCAGGCTGAGCAGCGTCAGCAGGACGATGATCGTCAGGCTCTGCGACGGCTCCTGGACGGTGTTGCCGAGGTCCAGGTTGAACTGGGCCTCGGGGCCGTCCCCGGCGACGAGCCCGGCCGCGTCCGCGGCGGCGGCGTCACCGGGCTGGGGTGCGGCGGCGTCGATCGGGGCGACGCGGTCGGGGACCAGCGGCGGGTCGAGGGGGGTCTGGGCCGCGGCGGGCCCGGCCAGCACCACGATGAGGATCACCGTGAGCAGACTGAGGACTGCGGAACGTAGGCTCCGCGGGTGTGAGGAGGTCACGGTCGGCTGCTCCAGCCGACGCGCGAGGCTCAGATCATCGTGGCGCTAGCGCCTGACGGTCCTGGCTCGCAACGTCTCGAGGGCCTCCGTCCATGCTGACTGCCCCCGCTCACCGGGCATGCCGCCCAGGTCGGGGATCGAGGCCGCGATCCGTGCGGCGCCGATGCCGGCCACCGAGGTGGCCTCATCTGAATCGAGACGGGCGTCCGGCCCGTCGAGGTCGAGTGCGATGCGGGTCAGGTCGAGCTCCGCCGCCCGGTCCTCGTCGACCGCGCGGGTCTCGATGCCGGAGTGGAGGAGGGTGACCTGGGTCTCGGTGACGCCGAGGACCAGCTCGCGGCCGGCGGCTCGGACGATCGCCACCGAGGCACCCCGGGTGAGGGGCGCCAGGGAGGCGACGTCGATCGGGGTGCGGACGACCGCGGCGCGGCCGCGCTTGGCGCCGCTGCTCGCGGCGGCGGCCTGCGCGCGTCGCAGGAGCTTGGCGGCCAGCAGCATCAGCCCGACGACCACGCCCATGGAGATGGCGAGGCGGAGGGCCATGGCGGCGAGCGAGACGTCGGGCATGGCTACTGCGCCACCCGGAGGGGGTGGCGGGCGCTGTCGGCGCCCATGCCCATGATCTCGGTGATGCGGATGCCGAACTCCTCGTCGATCACGACGACCTCGCCGCGGGCGATGAGGGTGCCGTTGACGACGACGTCCACCGGGCTGCCGGCGGCGCGGTCGAGCTCGATGATCGAGCCGGGGCTGAGGGCGAGCACCTCGCGGACGCTCAGCCGCGTGCGGCCGAGCTCGGCGGTGACGCCCATCTCGACGTCGCTCAGCATCGTCATCGGGTGCGCCGAGCCGGGCAGCGAGGAGAGGCCGTCGAAGGAGGCGAAGTCCGCGGGGTGGGCCTCGCCCACCGGCTCCGACACGACGCGCTGGCGACCGGGTTGGGGGGCGGCACCTGCCTGGGCGACGGGGACCGCCTGGGCGACCGGGGGCTGGCCGACAGGAGCCTGGCCGACAGGGCCTGGCTGGTCCGTGTAGCCGCCCGCGGGCTGGCCGAGGGGCTGGTCGACGAGGGGCTGGCCGACGGCGCCCGCATCCGCGGCTCCGGCGTACCCGGCGTCCACGAGGGCCTGGTCGGCGTCGACCTCGTCTGCGTAGGCCGGGTCGAGCACGCCGACGCCCATCAGCTCGTCGCTGATGACCATCCGCAGGCCGACGGTGGCGCGGTGGGTGCCGGCGTCGTCCAGCGCGACGCTGACCGCGTCACCCGGTCCGGTCGCCAGGGCCTCGTCGGCGGCGACCTCGGTCCCCTCCCCCGGGGTGGGGGCGGCGCCGTCGAAGAGCGGGGCGAGGTCGGCGGCGATGTCGATGACGACCCGGTCCAGCGCCTCGGCCGCGGACGCGGCGGACTCCTGGCTGGCGAGCGCCTCGGCGGTGTCCGCGGTGAGGGCGATGACCAGCGCGGCGTCCGGACCGAGCTCGAAGCGGACCGCGACGGCGTCGGCCGGCAGCGCGTGGGCGTCCGGGTCGCTCGAGACGACGACCTCGCCGGCGTCCATGGCGAACGCGGCGGGCAGCCGGTCGCCGATCCGGCGGGCCACGGCCTGTGCGGTCTCGTGGAGGAGTGACTCGCTCATCAGAGGTCCTCGTCAGCGGGGGTGGTGGTCGGGTGGGGGGAGAGCTCGCCCAGGGCTGCGGACACGTCGTCCGGGCCGTGGGCCGAGGGGATGACCAGGGCGGCGGACCGCCGGCCCTGGCGCCCCGGCATCGCCGAGAAGCAGGGGACGCCGCCGACGGTCACCGTCAGCGGCTCGGCCACGCGGTGGCGCAGCGGCAGGACGTCGCCGGTCTGCAGCTCGACGATCTCCTGGGCGGACAGCGTGACGGGGTTGAAGTGCACCGCCAGGTCGACCGGCGCCTCGTGGAGGTGGTCGGTCAGCATGGCCTGCACCTGCCCGAGGTCGTGGGCGTCGGCGTCGTGGGACCGCTTGGACTCGGTGTAGGCCTCGAGCGCCGGCTGCAGCATCAGGTAGGGGAAGCACAGCGATGCCTCCCAGGTGTCGTCCCCGATGGCGATGTCGTAGGTGGCCACGACGACCATGTCGCTGAGCGCCACGATCTGGGCGAACTGCGGGTTCGACTCCGTGGAGGTGATGCGCGTCTCGACGTCGAGGAAGGACTCGAACGCGTAGGTCAGCTCACGCATGACCCGCTCGAGCAGTCCGCGGAGCACCCCGATCTCGATCTCCGTGAGGGGCCGGTCGGGGTGCGTGTTGCCCCCGGGACCGCCGAGGAGCCGGTCGACGATCTCCATCGCCGCGTGCAGCGGCAGGTGGAAGATGCCCTGGCCCGGCAGCGGGTCCACGGCGAGGATCGCCATGAACGTGGGGCTCGGCAGCGGGCTGACGTACTCGTCGTAGGTGTGCTGCTCGATCGCCGCGATGGAGATCGGCGTCAGCGCCCGCAGGGTGCTCGACAGGATCGTCGAGAACTGCCGCGCGAAGGTCTCGTGGACCAGCTGGAGCGCGCGCACGTGATCGCGGCTGACCTTGTTGGGACGCTTGAAGTCGTAGGCGGATACCTTCCGCTCACGGGGCGTCCCGGTCTGGTCGACCGTGATGAGGGTCGACACCGCGGGTGCTGCTGAGGCGCTCACGTGGACTCCGATCGGCACGATCGGTCCACACCTGAGAACCTCGTCGCTACTGCATCACGAACTCGGTGAAGTACACCGCGACGATGTCCTCCCCGTAGGTGTCCGACAGCGCGGCCAGGAGCGTCTGCTTCGTCCCCTCGCGGGTCCCGGGATCGGTCAGGGCCTCCATGGTCATGGGGCCGAACAGCTCGATCATCGCGTCGTAGATCGGGGCGGTGGGCGGCTGGGTCGCCGAGGCCTCCGCGGAGAGCTCGACCGCGACGCCGAGCTTCAGGAAGTGCCCGCCGTTGAGGTTGATCGTGACGGACTCGAGCTCGAGCAGGGTGCCGAGGGGCGTGGGCGTCGGCGTCGGCGTGGCCTCGGCGCCCTCGGTCTCGGCTGCCTCGGCACCGTCGCCGCCGCCACCGATCAGGCCGCCGGCCATCGCGCCGCCGCCGAGCACGGCCAGGGCCACGACCACGGCGGGGATCAGCATGCTCCGCTTCTTGTGGCCACCCTCCTCGCCGCCCTTGGCCTTCTTGCCGTCGGCCTGGCCGGCGGCCGCCTGCGCGTCCGCGTCCTTCTTGCGCTTGGCCATCAGCTGTCGCCTCCCGACTGCGAGATGAGGCGCAGGGGCGGAGCCGTGACGTCCGTGGTGGACGGAGCGGCCTCGACACCGTCAGCGAGCTGGACGGCGAGCATCTGTGACAGGGCCACGATGCCGGCGCGGTAGTACCGCACGCGCTCGATGACCTCGTCGATGTCCTCGGTGACGACGTGACGGGTGCCGTCCACCAAGGTGATCACGGTGTCGGGCGTCGCCTCGATGCGTTCCATGAGATCGGGGTTCAGCGCGAAGCGCTGCCCGTTGAATCGAGTGAGGCGTATCACGGCACCGTCCCTGGCGACCTAGTGGTGGAATCCCGCGGCCGATCCGTGGCCGCTGGCACCCGTTCCATCGGCGTCCCACGGGGGAGCTTTAGCCCTCGGTGCACAAATGCGGACGGCCGGTGCCGCTGGGGCACCGGCCGTCCGCGGGGGGGAGGGGGAGGGGGCAGGTCCCCTCGGTCGGCTCCTCGGTCGGCTCGTCCGTGGGCTCGTCGGTCGGCTCGTCGGTCGGGGCTTCCGCGGTGGCGGCGGCGTCGACGGCCGCCTCCACCGGGTACGTGATCGCGGCGGTGCCGCCGTACATGACCAGCAGCTCGGTGGGCGCGATGGTGCCCAGGTAGGCCTCGACGGCGTCCGGCAGGAGGTCCGGCCGGGTCAGCAGCAGCGGGATGTCCCGCCGACCGGCGTGCGCGCCGCCAGCCAGGCCGTCGGGGAACGACGTGCCGCTCGCGATCGCCGCACCGCTCGCCTCGGGGTAGCGCTGCTCGGCGACCAGGGCGCTGGTCGCGAAGACGTCCTCACCGGCGATGGACTGGGCGTCCGGGACGGCCTGGGCGGCCGTCGCGCCGATCGCGAGCACCTCGGCGTCGGGGTGCTCGGCCAGGTACGCACTCGCGGTGGCGTCGAGCTCGGTGCCGTTCGTCAGGATCTCGACCCCGTCCTGGCTGGCCGCGAGCGAGCCGCCGACGAGGGCGTCGGGGAACGTGTTGCCGTCCGCCACCACGATCAGGGAGGGGTCGGCGACGGCGCGGCGCGCCACCTCCACGGCGGTGGCGTAGCGGGTGTCGCCGGCGACGCGCTCGACGGCGTAGCCCAGCGCCGCGATCTCCTCGGCGACGGCCGGCTCGAGCGCCGCCTCACCGCCGGAGAGGTACACGGTGCCGCCGTCAGGCAGGACGCGGCTGATCTCGTCCTCGACGACCTGGGCGACCGCGAAGCCCGGTGTCAGCAGCAGCGGGGCGTCGAGGGACACCGCGAGCGGCGCGGCGACCAGCGCGTCGGGGAACTCCTCGGCGCGGGCCAGCACGACCGCGCCGGCCTCTCCGTCGCCGAAGTCGTCCTGGCTGACCGCGATCGCGGTGTCGACGCGGGACAGGCCGGCCAGGCGCTGGACGGCGGTCGCCGGGTCGGCCGCGGTGGTCTGCGGCTCGCTGAACGCCGGTCGGGTCGGCACCTCGTCGAAGTAGCCCTCCGACTCCTGCCCCTCGACGGAGGAGGACCAGAAGATGAACGGCGCGACCTGCACCTCGTCGGGGTCGCCCAGGCAGTCCCGCGGGACGGTCATGACGTAGCGGGTCCCGTCGAAGGTGGCGTCGGCCTGGCAGGCGACCTCCACGGAGTTGTGGACGAACACGCTCGCCACGATCTCACCCTCGAACCGGCCGTAGTTCAGGTCGAACTCCTCGATGGCGTTGCCCTCGGAGTCGAGCTCGCCACCGACGTCGATGGCCGCGCCGACGGCGGAGCTGAAGCCCTCCCACGCCGGGTGGGTCGCCGGGTCCGTCGGCGCGACGACGCCGACGCTGACCACCAAGGACTCGTCGGTGTAGTCGATGCAGCCGGCGATGATGTCGGCTTCGGGCACCTCGCCGGTCAGCTCGCCGTTCGCCTGGTCCTCGACGTCCGCGAGGGCGTCCTCGATGCAGGTCGACTCGGCCCGCGCCGCGGTGGGCAGCAGGGCCAGGAGGACGGCCAGCACCACGACGGGGACGGCGGCCCGCCGTGCGGGGGAGGGGTGGAGGGCAGGACGTGACATGCAGTGGCTCCTGTGTGACGGAGGATGAGGATAGGCCGGTGGATCGTCGCTGTGACGTACTCTGCCCGATGACCCGTGCGCGCACGACGGGTTCGCGGTGATCGGGGGCCGGAACGCGGACGGCCCCGGGGAGACCGGGGCCGTCGGGTGGGGTGGGGGCTAGCGCTTCAGGTTGACGAGGTCCTGGAGGATCTCGTCGGAGGCGCTGATCACGCGGCTGTTGGCCTGGAAGCCGCGCTGGGCCGCGATCATGTTGGTGAACTCGGCGGCCAGGTCGACGTTGGACATCTCGACCGACCCGCCGGAGATCGACCCCAGGCCACCCTGGCCGGCGATGCCGAGCTGCGGCTCACCGGAGTTGGGGGAGGGGATGAAGCTGGTGTCGCCCACCCGCTCCAGACCGCCGGGGTTGTTGAAGTTCGCCAGTGCGACCTGGCCGAGGTTGCGCCGCAGGCCGTTCGAGAACACCCCGGAGATGATCCCGGACTGGTCGATGCTGAAGGACCGGAGGAACCCGATCTCGGCACCGTCCTGGCTGAGCGCGCTCATCGTGCTCTCGCCGGCGAACTGGACGAGGCCGTCGGCGTCGCCGGCCTCACCGAAGTCGAGCTCGACGTCAAGGCTGAACTGGGCTCCGCTCGCTGTGACCAAATCGCCGGCGGCCATGGTCAGACCCTCGATGTCGGGCAACCCAGTCAGCGGATCGAAGTTGACGACGTTGGCTGGGGTGCCGGTCCCGCCAGAAACGGCCACAGGCTGCATCACACCGGCTGCGTCCGGCATCTCCGCGGTGACCTCCCACTGGTTGTCAGCGAGCTTGGTCCACGTGAGCGACAGGGGGTGTGCGCCACCCTGCTCGTCCACGACGTCGATGCTCGTCACGATCGAATCCGCGACGGTCGCGTCGGCAGGCAGGTTCCCACCGATGCTGACCGATTCGGTCGCGACCGGCTCGAGGATCTGGCCGATCGGGATGCCGAGGTTGCCGATGGGGCCGTTGGTGTTGATCTGGCCCTGGGCGTTGGCGGCCCAGCCCTGCACGACCGCGCCGCTGGGCGTGACCAGCTGGCCGGCGGCGTCGAAGCTCAGCGAGCCGGCGCGGGTGTACTGGCGCTGGCCGGCGATCTGGGTGACGAAGAAGCCCTCGCCCTGGATGGCCATGTCCGTCGCCCGGCCGGTCAGCTGCACCGCGCCCTGGGTGAAGTTGGTCTGGATGCCGGCGATCGAGGTGCCGAGGCCGACCTGGGCGGGGTTGGTACCGCCGGCGAGCGCCGTCGGGGCACCGGCGCCGGACAGGATCTGGCTGAGCATGTCGCTGAACACGACCGACGACGACTTGTAGCCGGTGGTGTTCACGTTGGCGATGTTGTTGCCCACGGTGTCGAGGTACGTCTGGTGGCCGCGGAGGCCGGAGACGCCTGAGTACATGGAGCGGAGCATTGCGGTCCCTTCTCGCGCAGGATCTCTGCGCCGGTGGAGTGATCGTCCGTAGGGGCTCGCGCGGCGTCCGTCCGTGGACAACTGCGAGGGTTCTCGGGACTTCGATCGGTCGGTGGTGGGTGGTCCTTAGGCCGTTTCGGCCGGATCTGCGCTGTCGGTCTCGGACTGGGCCGTCTCCTCGGCGGGGACGTCCTCGGCCGCCGGCGCCTCGGCTGCCGGCGGGGGCTGGGCGGCTGCCGGCGCGGCCGGCTGGGGGGCCGCTGACGCCGCGGCGACGGACTGCACCTCGCCCATCCCGAGCTCGCGGCCGTCGGCCAGGATCAGCAGCGGGCCGGTGACGGTGAACCGGACGCTCTTCACCGCGCTGGTGGCCGCGTTGCCGTCGTCACCGGCGTAGGTGACGTCGCGGCCGATCATCCCGGTCGCGGTGCCGAGCCGGTCGTTCATCAGCGAGGCGCTGATCGTCTCGGTCAGCTCGTTCAGCTTCTCGACGGTGGTGAACTGCGCGGTCTGGGCCATGAACTCGCTGCCGTCCATGGGGGACAGCGGGTTCTGGTACTTCAGCTGCGCGACCATCAGCTTCAGGAACATGTCCTGGCCGAAGGGGTCGGGCGGCTCGAGCATGGCGGGGTCGAGCCCCGGCCCCTGCTCCGTCGTGTCGCCCGTCCCGCTGGTGCCGTTCGTGGCGTACGTGGCGGCGTAGCTGGCCGCGTAGGAGGGGGAGGTCCCGATGGCGTCTGGCATGGTTGTGGGTTCCCTTCGTCAGACCCGGAGGTCGACTGAGGTGTCGGTGCGGTGCTCGGTCGTCGTGGTGACCGTCCCGACGGCGACGAGGCGCTCGGACTCGATGGTCCGGGCACCCGACGTGCCGGCGGAGGGGTGCGACCCGCCCTCGGACCGCCCCTCGCCGTCGTGGGAGGTCTGCTGGTGCTGCCAGGCCTCCTGGGACACGTCGAGCGACCCGGCGTCCATGCCGCCCTGTTCGAGGGCGGTGCGGAGGTCGGCGAGCTGGCTGGCCAGCAGCGCGCGGGTGCCGGTCTGCTCGGCGGCCATCTGGACGTGGACCACGCCGGCGCGGACCTCGAGGTCGATGCGCACGCGGCCGAGCTCGGCGGGGTGGAGGTCCAGGCTGGCGGTGTACTCCCCGTCGCCGCGGCGGCGCAGGGCCGCGACGGCGCTGGCCAGCTGGGTCGAGGGCGGCTCGGGAAGGGCCTGCGGAGTGGTGGGCGTCGTGCCGGTGGTGGCGGGTGCCGCCTCGGTCCGGGCCCGCGCGGCGACGGCGTCGACGCGGACCGTCGGTGCGGCCGGCTCTGCCTCCGGGGCGACGTCGGCGACCGGCTGGTCGGCCGTGGTCGGGAGCGCGCTGGCCCCCTCGACCTCGGTCGCTGCGGCCGGTCCGGCGGGTGAGGTCGCGGTCCCGGGGACGGCTGCGCCCTCGACGGGAGTCGCCGCTGCTCGTCCACCGTCCGCCGGCATCGCGACCGGCGCGGGGGTGGGCGCGGCGGGCGCGGGGGTGGCCGATGCGGTCCCGGAGGTCGGGGACCCCTCGGCGGCGGCCTCGGGCTGGCGGCCGAGGAGGCGCAGGTGCACGTGCGCCCACCCCTCGGACGCCGGCCGTGCCGGCTCGACCGGCGCGGTCAGGGCCTCGTCGGTCAGGACCTCGTCGACCTGCACCTCGTCAGTGCTGCCGGCCCCGGCGAGGTCCGCGCCGTCGAGGTCGATGAGCCCGTCGGTGCCCACCGCACCGTCGGCGGGCGCCTCACCCTCCCCCTCCGCGGTGATGGCATCCGGTGCCACGGCTGCGCCGAGGATCAGGGCGAAGAGGGCTGCACCGTCCGCAGGTGCGGCACCGGTGGCGGTGCCGCCGGCCGGCGTGGGGCCGGTGGCCGCGATCGGGGCGCCGGGGGCAGGGGCGACGGTGGTCATGGCATCTCTCCCATGTAGGACAGGACTCTGGTCACGTACGTGCGGGTCTCGTTGAAGGGTGGGATCCCGCCGTAGCGCTGGACGTTGCCGGGGCCCGCGTTGTAGGCGGCCAGCGCCAGCTCGACGGTCCCGAAGCGGCGGAGCTGCTCGGACAGGTACCGCGCGGCGCCGTCGGCAGCCTGCGCGGGGTCCATCGGGTCGACGCCGAGCGACCGCGCGGGCGCCGGCATGATCTGCATCAGGCCCCGGGCACCGGCGGGGGAGACCGCGGACGGGTTGAACCCCGACTCGGCCCGGGCGATCGCGGCCAGCAGCCGCGGGTCGATCCCGTGGCGCTGCGCGGCGGCGCTCAGCTCGGCGGCGTAGGGCACCCCGGCGAGGGTGCTGGCACCCGGCGCTGCGGGGGCGGCCGCCGCGGGTCCGGCGACCGCGGGTCCGGCGACGGTGGTCCCGGCCGGCACGACCCGGCGGATCGCGGTGATCGGCCGCGTGATGTCCTGCACCTTGACGACGTCGCCGGTCCGCGGGGCCACGACCATCTGGCCGTTGCCGGCGTAGATGCCGATGTGGTCCACGGGGTCGCCGAAGGCGACGAGGTCGCCGGGGATGGCCTGGTCGAGGCTCGGTACCGCCTCGCCGACGCGGGCCTGGTCGCGGCTGACGCGGGGCAGCTCGATGCCGGCCTGGCGGTACGCGTGGCGGACCAGGCCCGAGCAGTCGAACCCGCCGGGGGACTCGCCGCCCCAGACGTAGGGGGTGCCGAGCTCGCGGCTGGCGATCGCGACCACCGCCGAGCCGAAGTCGCTGCCCGGCGCGAGGGGATCGGCGGAGGCCGGCCGCTCGTACGCGGTCGCGACGGTCGCGCCGGGGCGGCTGTAGGCCACCGCCGCCGCGCTGCCCGGCCGGGTGAACGGTGCGAGCGTCGCGGTCGCCGATGGGCCGGACGGGGTCGGCATGCCGGGGATGGACGGGGTCGTCACCGGCGTGAACGGCGTCATCGGCGCGACGGGGGGCGTGGTGCTCGGCGACTGCGACGCCATCTGCGTGGCGAGCTGGTCGGCGAAGAGCTCCTCGGGTCCCAGGCGGCCGCCGCGGCCGCCGCCCATGATCCCCTGGATGCCCGCGATGCGGCTCTGGATCGACGCGATGCGCGCGGAGACCGGCGTGGTGACGGTCATCGCGGACCCTCCGCCCCCATCGGGGTGCGACCGGCGCGGGTCGTCGACAGGTCGTCGAGCTCGAGGGTCTCCGCGCGGCGGGACTCCTCGGTCCACTCCTCGCGCTTGCGCGCCTCGAGGCGGCCGAGCGCGTCGACGCGCCGCTGGGCGACGTGCAGCACGCCGGCGGCCTCGGCGGTGACGGCGCTCGCGTCGCGCAGCTCGGTCACCGCCACCTCGACGGCCTGGGCGCGCAGCCCGGCGCGGAACGCCGCGGCGCGCAGGTCCGGTTGGGTGGCGACGTCGCCGTACCCGGCGGCCTGCGCCTCGGCGGCCGTGCGCAGGTCGGCCAGGCGCTCGGTGATCCGGACCTCCTCGGCCCGGGCCTGCACCCAGGTGCCGCGGGCGCGGTCGCGCTCGATCTCGCGCACGCGGGCGACGCGGTCGAGGCGGAAGGCGAAGCGCTTCACCGCTCGCCTCCGGCCATCGGCACGCCGGCATCGGTGCGGCCGTGCCCGAGGATCTGGCGCAGCGTCCGCCAGGCCAGCTCGGGGTGGGTCTGCTCGCCGAGCGGCTGGCGCAGGAACCGGGTGATCGCCCCGTCGAGCTGCAGCGCCCGGTCGACGTCGGGGTTCGACCCGGCGGCGTAGGCACCGATGTCGACCAGGTCGCGGGCGTCGCGCAGCGCGGCCATCAGACGCCGCAGCTCGGTCGCCGCGGCGGCGTTCTCCGGGCTGGTGACGCGGCCGGCGACGCGGCTGGCGGACTCGAGCACGTCGATGGTGGGGAAGTGCCCGGCGGTGGCCAGTCGGCGGGACAGCACGATGTGGCCATCGAGGATCGACCGGGCGGTGTCGCCGACGGGGTCCTGCATGTCGTCGCCCTCGACGAGCACGGTGTAGAGGCCGGTGATCGACCCGGTCTCGCCGCAGCCCGCGCGCTCGAGCAGCTTGGGGAGGAGGGTGAACACGCTGGGCGGGTAGCCGCGGGTCGCGGGCGGCTCGCCAGCGGACAGGCCGACCTCGCGCTGCGCCATCGCGAAGCGGGTGAGGGAGTCCATCATCAGCAGGACGTCGCGGCCCTGGTCGCGGAAGTGCTCGGCGATGCGGGTGGCGACGAACGCGGCGCGCAGGCGCACCAGCGCGGGCTGGTCGGAGGTGGCGACGACGACGACGGAGCGGGCCAGCCCCTCCGGGCCGAGGTCGTGCTCGATGAACTCGGCGACCTCGCGGCCGCGCTCGCCGATCAGCGCGAGGACGGTGACGTCGGCCTCGCTGCCGCGGGCGATCATGCTCAGCAGGGACGACTTGCCGACGCCGGAGCCGGCGAAGATGCCCATGCGCTGGCCCTGGCCGCACGTGATGAGCGTGTCGACGGCGCGGACGCCGAGGCCGAGCGGCGTGTCGACGCGGCGCCGGCGCAGCGGGTGCGGCGGGGTGCCGTCGATGCCGACCTCGACCAGACCGGGCCCGGACGGGTCGTCCGAGCCGCGGACCTCGAGGGGCGGGCCGTCGTCGATCGGGCGGCCGAGGCCGTCGAGCACGCGACCGAGCAGGGCGTCGCCGACGCGGATCGTGGCGGTCGAGCCGGTCGCGGTGACCGGGTCGCCGACGCCGACGCCGGTCAGGTCGCCGAAGGGCATGGAGACCAGACCGCGGTCGCCGACGGCCACGACCTCGAGGGGGAGGCGGCCCTTCGCGGTGTGGACCTCGAGCCCGTCGCCGATGGCGGCGTCGAGCCCCTCCACCTCGAGGTTCAAGCCCACGACCCGCCCGACCCGGCCGCTGACGCGCGGGGCGGCGGCGGCGCGGACCCGGTCGATGACCCGGTCGTAGGGCGAGGCGAGGGTGGTGGTCACCGGAGCACCTCGGCCACCCGCGCGAGGGCGGTGGGGATCTGGGCGTCGATGCGGGTCGCCCCGACACCGATGAGGCAGCCGCCGCTCGCGACCGACGGGTCGCCGATGACGGTGACGCCACGGCCGGGGACGAGGTCGTCGACGCCGTCGAGCGCGGCGACGTCGGCCGGGTTCAGCCGGATGGTGACGTCACCCTCTTCGGGCGCGAGGGCGATCGCGCGGGCGATCGCGTCGCGGCCCGGGTCGGCGGCGCTGGCGATCTCGCGGTCGAGCACAACCTCGGCGATCTGCAGGGCCAGCGCGGCGGTCTGGTCGGCGACGTCGAGCAGGCTGGTGGCCTCGCGACGCTGCAGGTCCGCGACCGCGTCGGTCAAGGCCTGGAGGGCCATCGCGCAGCGGCGGGCGTGGTCGGCGTTCGCGTCGGCGATCTGCTGCTGCGCGGCGGCCCTGCCGGCGGCGTAGCCCTCGGCGTACCCCTCCTCCACCGCGGCGTCCCGCGCCGCGGCGGCCGCACGGGGGTCGTAGTGGCCGACCGGGGGCCGGACGTCGGCCACGACGCGCTGCGGGCTGGCGGTCACGCCGCGGAGGACCCCGACGCGGGGTCCGCTGGACGGCCGCGCCGGTCCGCCGAAGCGGGCGGCCAGCAGCTGCTCAGCTGATGAACTCATCACCGCTCCTGCTCAGGACGATCTGGCCGGCCTCCTCCAGCGAGCGGATGACCCGCACGATGGAGCCCTGGGCGGTCTCGACGTCCTTGAGGCGGACGGGGCCCATGAGGTCGATCTCCTCGATGAGGGCCTCGCCGGCGCGCTGGGACATGTTCTTGGTGATCTTCTCCTTGACGTTGGCCGCCACGCCCTTGAGGGCGACGGCCAGGTCCTTGTTGTCGACCTGGCGGAGGATGAGCTGCACGGACCGGTCGTCGAGGGTGACGATGTCCTCGAAGACGAACATGAGCTGGCGGACCTCGTCGGCGAGCTCCTCGTTGGCGAGCTCGAGGCCCTCGAGGATGAGGCGCTCGGTGCCGCGGTCGGCCCGGTTCAGGATGTCGACGAGCGAGCCGACGCCGCCGGCCTCGGAGAAGTCGCTCTGCTGCAGGACGCTCGAGAGCTTGCGCTCGAGGATCCGCTCGACGCGGTCGATCACGTCCGGTGAGGTCCGGTCCATCATGGCGATGCGCACCGCGACGTCGCGCTGGAGGGACTCCGGCAGCGAGCCGAGCACCATCGCGGCGGCGTCGGGCAGCATGTGCACGAGCACCAGGGCGATGGTCTGGGGGTGCTCCTCGGAGATGAAGCTGAGCACCTGCCGCGGGTCGGTGTTGCGGAGGAACTCGAAGGGCGCCTCGACGATCTGGGCGCTCAGCAGCTCCATGATCTCGTACGCCTTCTGGCTGCCGAGGGACTCTTCGAGCATCGCCCGGGCGTAGTCGAGCCCGCCGACGGCGATGTTGACCTTGGCGGCGACCATCTCCTTGAACTCGGTCAGGACCGACTCGACGACCTCGGTGTCGACCGTGGGCATCCGGGCGATCTCGGCCGCGATCTCGGCGACCTCGGACTCGCGCATGGTCTTGAGGACCTTCGAGGCCCGCTCCTGGCCGAGGGACATCAGCAGGATGGCGACCTTCTGGGTCCCGGTCAGCTTGGTGACGGTTGCGGTGGCCATGGTGCTCAGCGCTCCGCCATCCAGCCGCGCAGGAGCCCGGCCATCTCCTCACCCTGGTCGTCGATCATGGCGGCGACCTCGTCGGTGATGGTGGGGCCCCGCTCGATCTGCGGGAAGTCGAACTCTGGCTCGTCGTCCTCGTCGTCGTCCCCGGCCCCGAGCTGGTCGATGTCGAGGGGGATCGACTGCGGGGCGCGAGCGGCCATGGACTTGCGGGCGCTGCGCCAGGCGAGGAACAGCACGATCAGGACGATCAGGACCGAGGCGACGGACTTGATCAGGTCGTACATGCGCTCCTGCGCGGCGGCGGCCTCCGCGGCGGCGCTGGCCTCGGCGGCGGCCTCGGCCGCGGTCTGGTCGAACGGCAGCGCGGAGACCTGGACCAGGTCGCCCCGGGCGGCGTCGAAGCCGACGGCGGCCTCGACGAGGGCCTGGACGTTCTGGGGGTCCGCGGCGACCTGGGCCTCGGCGTCGAGGAGGACCGCGACGCTCAGGCGGTTGACGCCGCCGGGGGCCTGCAGGATCTCCTCCACCGTGCGGTCGACCGCGAAGCGGGTGGAGCCGTCGGCCAGCTCGTAGGTGGTCTGGTCGCCCTCGCCACCGCCGATGACCTGGCCGTCGGGGCCGAGGACGCCGGTCTGCTCGGCGCCGACGCCCTCGTAGTTCTCCGTCGTGGTGGTGGTCTCGAGCGGGATGCCGCCGGCGGGGCCGTCGTTGCCGAAGCGCTCGTTGGTCTGGGCGATCGAGTCGAAGTTGAGGTCCGCCGTGACGGTGACGACCGCGGCCTCGGGGCCGACGACCTGCTGGAGCATCTGCTCGACGTTGTCGGCCAGCCGGGTCTCGAAGGCGTTGGTCTGGTACTGGCGGGCGTCGCCGATGGCGGCCATCTGCCCCTCCTCACCGGGGGCGGCGAGCATGTTGCCGGCGGTGTCGGTGACGGTGACCTGGCTGGGCTCGAGGCCCTCGACGCTGCCGGCGACCAGGTTGACGATGGACTGGATCTGCATCGGCGTCGGCGGGGTGGTCCCGGCGACGGAGAGGAAGACCGAGGCGGTGGCCTGCTGGTTGTCCTGGGTGAACAGGTCCTCGGTCGGCATGACCAGGTGGACCCGCGCGGACTCGACCAGCTCCATCGAGCCGATCGTGGCGGCGAGCTCACCCTCGATGGCGCGCTGGTACTCCGCGTCCCACAGGGCCTGCGGGGTGGTCACGCCGTTGTCGTCGAGGATCGAGAAGCCGCTGCCGTCGGTCGGCATCAGGCCGGCGCCGGACATGTCCAGGCGCAGCGCAGCCTGCTGGGACCGCTCGACCAGGATCGTGCGGCCGCCGTCGGTCAGCTCGTAGGCGACGCCCTGGGCGTCGAGCTCGTCGGTGATCGCCGCGGCGGCGCTCGCGTCGACGTCGCTGAACAGCGGGGCCATGGAGGGCTGTGACACCCAGCGCATGAAGAACATGCCGGCGACGACCAGCCCGGCGACGGCCAGGATGGTGATGGCCTTCTGCCCGGTGGTGAAGCCGGACAGGAACCCCTCGGCCTTCTCCCTGGCGGAGCCGAGGGCCTGGCGGGGGGAGCGGTCGCTGTCGGTGAGGGTGGACATCGGATCAGACCTGCATGCTCATGATCGACTGGAAGGACTCCAGCGCGCGGTTGCGGACGGCGACGGTCAGCTCGGTCGCGATCTGCGCCTGGGTGGACGCGACCATGTAGTCGGCGACGTCGGTCAGCTGGCCGGTCGCGGCCTGCTGGGCCAGGCCGTCTGCGACCTGCTGGGACTGCTGCACCGAGTCGAGGGCGTCGGTGATCGCGTTCGAGAAGTCGTCGTCGGCGGCGATCGAGGCGCTCGGCTGGCCGCCGGTGGGGGCCGCGGTGGGCCGGGCGATGGGGGAGGGGCCGGCGAACCCGGCGGCGGCGCCGATGGCGTTGATGGCCATGGCCTACTGCCTCCCCAGCTGCAGGGCGGCGCGGTAGGCGTCGCGGGCGCGCTCCACCACGGCGAGGTTCGCCTGGTAGCCGCGCTGGGCCATCATGAGGCTGCTCATCTCGACCCCCATGTCGATGTCCGGCGTGCGGACCATCCCGTTCTCGTCCGCCAGCGGGTGGTCGGGCTGGTAGGCCAGCCGGCCCTCCGGGTCGCCGAACTCCACGCCGGCCACGCGGGCACCGCCGCCCACGCCGTAGGGGCCGCCCCCCTCGACGGCTTGAGCTCGGACGTAGCGGGCCTGATAGGCGGGCTGGTCGGTGGACCGGATCGTGTTCGCGTTCGCGATGTTGTCGCTCGTGGAGTCGAGCCACGTGCGGTAGACGGTCATGCCGCTGTGGGCAGAGGTGATGGCGCCGAACATGGGTGTCAGATCACCGTCCGTTGATCGAGGTGCGGAGCAGGCGGAACTTGGCGTTCAGCGCCTCCAGCACGGTGGAGTAGGCGAGCTCGGTCTCGGTGTTCGAGACGATCTCGTCGTCGAGGTTCACGTTGTTGCCGTTCAGGCGGGTGGCCTCGATGGAGGTCTGCATCTCGGGGCGGACCGCCGCGGTGGCGTCCCGGCCCGCACGGCCACGGCGGACGTCGTCGAGGGCACCGGCGAGGGTGTCCTCGAAGGACACGCGCCCGGCCAGGTAGCCGGGGGTGTCGACGTTCGCGATGTTCTGCGCCTGGACGTTGCGCCGGGTCGACAGGCCACGGAGCGCTGAGTGGAGCGCTGCAGACGTGATGTCGTAGGCCACGGGGGCGTCCTCCGGAGAGTGCGGGAAAAGCAGGAACGTTGCGGGTTCCGCCCAATCCGTGGCGTCTGGCTGCCGGCAGTCCTTGCCGACGTGGGTACCCATCGGCGGACCGGAGGTGGGGTTTAGCTCTTGGTGACGGAAAGACCCCGGAGTGCGACACCGCGCGAAGCGCTTGGTGTCGCGCAACAGCAAAGGGCCGCCGGAGGCGTCCGGCGGCCCGAAGGGCTGTGCTGAGCTCGCTCAGCAGGTTCTAGACGGTGACGTCGAACCGGCTCTGGCCGATGGGTCGGGGGGTGGTGGGTTCCGCGTCGAGCTTGGCCTTTACCGCGGTCTGGGCCTTCCGGATCGCCCGGGTCAGGTCCTGGGTGCGGTCGAGGAGGGCGACGGCTCGCTCGACCTGGTCGGCCGGCATCGGGCCGAGGTCGGCTGGGGGCGCGAAGGGCGCGACGGCGTCGGGCGTGCCGGTCCGCAGCGCGTCGGCGGCGGCGTCGAGGCGCGCCTCGTAGGCGTCGAGCGCCCCGGTCCAGGTCGTGGCGGTCATGCGGATGCCCTAATGGACTGGACGGGGGCGGCCGGTGCCGGTGCGGCGGTGGCCTGCCGCCACGCCTCGGCGAGGGGGATGACCAGGTCCTTGATGGCGGTGATCCGGCCGGCCTTCTTCTCGATGTTGGCCTGGACCAGCTCGTCCTCCACGAACCGGTAGAGCTGCGCGAGGCCCGGCCCGCCGGACCAGGCGGTCTCGTCCAGGCTGGAGCGCAGCTGCAGGACGATTTCCTGGGCGTGGACCAGGTTGTCGTGCACCGTGGCCACGTCACCGGCGGTGGCGGCATCGGCCGCGCGGGTCAGGTCCAGCACCAGCCGGTCGTACAGCATCACCAGCAGCTGGGCCGGGGTGGTGGTGCTGATCGTGTTCGTGACGTACCGGTTGCGTGCGGCGGAGGCGTAGCTCATCAGGAACGGGCCTTGGTCAGTCGTGTGCGGGCAGGGTCAGATCAGGTGGGTGGAGCGCTCGCTCACCGGTTGTTGCCGGGAGCGTTGGCCTGCAAGGCCGGGAGCTGGCTGGAAAGCCAGTTGCCCTGGGCCTGCATGCCGCTGAGCGCCACCTCGAGGGCGGCCCACTGTCGCTCCATCGTGGTGCGCCGCAGCTCCAGGCGGACGTCGAGCCGGTCGATGCTGTCTTGGAGGGTTGTGTTCCGGGACGTCCGGGAGGCGATCGCGCTGTCCAGCAGGCCGGTGTTCCGCTCCACAGCCTGGCCGGCCACCTTCGCGATCCGATCGGCCACTCCGGGGTTGGACGCGTCGCCGGTGCGGAACAGCGCACGGACGTCGTCCGGCCGCTCGGCCAGGGCGGTCGTGAACTTCGCCTCGTCGAACTTGAGGCGGCCGTCGCGGGTCGACTCGATGCCGATGGCGCCGGCGGATCCGAGGGCCGAGCCGCCCACGGCGTACGTGAACGCGGTCAGCAGCTGGGTGCTCAGCGACCGCAGGGTCGGGTCGTTGGCGAGCGGACCGGCCTTGCCATCCGACCCGCTGTCGGTGGACTGCTCCAACGTGTTCAGCGCGGCGTTGATGTTGTCGACGAGGCTCTTGACCTTCTTGACGACGGCGTCGGAGTCCGACTTCGTGGTGACGGTCACGGTCCGCGCAGAGTCCGCCTCGCTGACCGTGAAGCTCATGCCGTCCACGACGTCTGAGAAGGTGTTCGACTCCGAGGTGATCTCGAAGGCCCCACCCCCCACCGAGATCATCGCGTCCTGGCCCGCCTTCATGATCGTCGTCCCGGTGCCGAACGCGACGTCGAAGTCGGAGGCGTTGACGGTGAACGCGCTGGCCGCTCCGGACTCCGTCGAGGTCAGCTGGAGCTTGTAGCCGTTGCCGGTCCCGAGGTTGATCGACTGCGCGCGGACGCCGAGCCCCGTGGTCGCGTTGATGCCGGCGATGACGCTCTTGAGCGTCCCGTCACCGACATCGATGGCGTGGACGGTCCCGCCGCCGTCCGTGATCGACAGGGTCGCGCCCGGCGGGGCGATGACCTGCTGGTCGAGATCGGTGGCGGTGCCGCCGAGCACCACCTGGTGCGCCGACGCCAGCCGCTCGACGGTGAAGGAGAACGACGTGGGGGTCGAGCCGGCCTGCGCAGTGGCGGCCACCGAGCTGTGGCTGGACGTCGCCGCGACCGGGTCGAACACGTGCTCGCCGTCGACCAGCTCCTTCGCCTTCGCGAGGATCCCGTCGAACACCGTGCGGAACCCGCTGAGGGAGGTGATGGCGGCCTTGTTGAGGCTGATCTGGTTCTCGAGCCGGGTGATCGGCTGGCGCTCGAGCGCCATCAGCTGGTCGATCATCCCGGTGGTGTCGAGACCTGAGGCCAGGCCATCGATGCCGAACATTGGCATGTGGGTCTCCTACGGGGTTTGCGTGGCTACGCGTTGCGGAGCTCGCGCATCACATCGGCGACCATGTCCAGGACCTGAGCCGCCGGCATCTGCAGGACCTGCTCGCCGGTGTGGACGTCGATCACGCGGTGCACGTAGCTGCGGCTGGCCGCGTGCCAGTCGACCTGCACCTGTCGTTGCCGCTCTCGCGCTGCGCGCGAGCTGTCGTCAGCGGTCGACGACGTGCTCGCGTCGGTGCCCGACCGCGCCGGACCGGTCGAGATGACGGCCGAGACCGGTGGGGTGGTCGCGTACGGACGCATGCGCAGGACACTCGAGGACGAGTGGCTGCCGACGCCTGCGATGGCCTCCATGCCCAGCTCCCAGGCCGTCGCGCTAGGTGAGCAGCGCAGCGACGCGCTGCGGGTCGACGACGTGCGACTGCTTGGCCGCACCCGGCTGGCTGTTGATCTGCGCGGAGAGGTTCTCCACCAGCGTGGCGGCGGTGGCGGCGTTGACCGCGCTCGCCGAGGCGGCGCGGTTCTGCGCGGCGATCTCCTCGATGGCGCGCTGGCGCTGGGTGGCGTCGGAGACGTCCAGGCGCGCGGCGTCGGGGCTGCCCTGCGGGGCGCGCTCGGTCGCGTGGTCGCGTTCGACGCCGGTGGACGGCGCCGGGAGGTCGCGGGCAGCGCTCGGGGACAGCTGCGGGGCAGAGATCGAGAGGCTCATCGTGGGGCTCATCCGTTGAGGTCGATGGACGACGGCGTCGTGCCGTCGCGAGACCTATCGGCAGCACCCCCAGGTCAGTTGAGGGGTTGAGCCCGAGAAGACGAGAGGGCGGGGGACCAGATGGTCCCCCGCCCACGTCGTCTAGTGGTGATGAGGGGTTACCGCAGCAGGGACAGGACGCCCTGGGGCACCTGGTTCGCCTGAGCCAGCATCGCGGTCCCGGCCTGGGACAGGATCTGGTTCCGGGTGAACTCCATCATCTCGCTGGCCATGTCGGTGTCACGGATTCGCGACTCCGACGCGGTCAGGTTCTCCGCGGTGACGGCCAGGTTGCGGATGGTGTGGTCGAACCGGTTCTGCACCGCACCGAGGTCGGCGCGAGTGGTCGACACGGTCTTGATGGCAGCGTCGATCTTGACCAGTGCGTCATCGGAGCCGGTTGCCTGAGTGAACTTCACCTGGACCGCTGCGACCTCTTCAGCGCTGGCACCTGTTGCGTGCGTGTCCGCACCAGTGAAGGTGATGCCGTCTGCGGTAGCTCCGGCGACGACCTTGTTCGTTCCGAACGTGGCGTCGAGGGCCTCCTGCACCTTGGTCAGCCGGGCACCAGCAGTGGAGCCAGCCTCGTACTTGACCGTGGAGAGGTCGACGCTCTTCCCACCGTATGAGATGGTACCGGACAACTTGTCAAACGTCTCTGACAGGGTGAAGTTGTTGGCTGGGGTGGCCCCAGCTCCAACTGTTGCGATGCTGACCTGGGCGGCCGTCGCCGCCTGGGTGGTGCTGCCTGTCATGCCCGCGGTCTCCGCGGTCACATCCACGCCGTCAACCTTGAGCCCAGCCGCGCTCATCGCGGTATCGACCTCGACGGAGATGGTCTCGCCGACGTTTGCACCGACCTGGAACTTGCCGTCGTAGCCGCCGTCCAGCAGCTTGGTGCCGTTGAACGTGGTGGTGTCGGCGATGCGGGTCAGCTCGTCCTTCAGCTGGGACAGCTCGGACTGGATGTTGCCCTTCGCGTCGTCGTTCAGGCCACCGGAGTTGGAGGCCTGGACGGTCAGGTCACGCATCCGCTGCAGGATGGCGTGGGTCTCGGTCAGCGCGCCTTCAGCGGTCTGCACGACGGAGATGCCGTCCTGGGTGTTGCGGATGGCCATCTTGAGGCCACCGACCTGGGAGCGGAGGCCCTCGGAGATGGCCAGGCCCGCGGCGTCGTCGGCAGCGCGGTTGATGCGGAACCCGGAGGACAGCTTCTCGAGGCTCTTGGCCTGGCGGGCCTCGGTGTTCGAGAGGTTGTTGCGCGAGTTCAGCGCCATGATGTTCTGGTTGATACGCATGTCCCACTCATTCCTTTGATCTGTGGGGGTGGTGTGCAGGACCTTCCTTGGCCTGCGTGCCGGGGTTCCCGGCGACGAGCAATGGATCGGCGCGAGTCGAGCACACCTGAGCGTTTGATCCAGAAACTCTCGGTGACCGCCAGACGGGCGACCGCGCCGCAGACGTCCGCCGCGTCTGCGCGGATGACGCTGTCGGAGGGGGTGCGGCAGTCGCTGCGGGAGGCGCGGTCTGCCCCGTCGGGGTCCTTGTCCGACGCCGAGCTGCAGGAGGTGTTCGGCGAAGCTGCCAGGTATCGCTTCCCCGCCCCGGACCCCGAGCAGATGAACGAGGAGATCGCACGCGGGTACCTCGAGACGTGATCCTCATCGACTCGAACATCCCCATGTACCTCGTGGGCACCGACGACGAACGTCACCTCGCCGCCCATCACGCGGTGACCGCAGCCCGCGACACAGGCATGGCGCTGGTCACCGACGCGGAGTTGTACCAGGAGGTCCTGCACCGGTACACCGCGATCGACCGGCCCGAGGCGATCGCCCCTGCATCCGGGTGCTCGACCGCCTGACCACCCGTGTCGGCGCGCGATGCGCTGCACGTCGCGGTCGCGCGCCTCCACGGCATCGGGCACATCTTGTCCTTCGACCACGGCTTCGATGCCGTCGAGGGTCTGGAGCGCATGGCCTGACTCGTCCGGAGAGCTGCGTAGTGCGGGCTCGGATGTGGCGACGCCCCCTGCGGCACAGTGCGGGGGGCGTCGTGGTGCGGCCTGGGTGGCCGCGGGGCTGTGGGGTCTAGGCGGTGGCGGCGAGGCGGTCGGCCAACGGTGTGGGGGTGGCGGTGAGGCGGTCGGTGGTGGTGGAGTTGGTGGCGACGGCGGCGTAGTAGGCGGCCTTCTTCTTGGCGAGCCGGCCGGCCGGTCGGGGTTCGGCGGGGAGCATGTCGGGGTCGAGGTTGGCGGTGATCCCGGCGTGGAGCAGGGCG
>NZ_CAXQBR010000091.1 GCF_964222135.1 Euzebya sp. | reverse complement strand
CGTGTCCCGGGAGTCGGAGTCCTCGCCGCAGGAGCTGGCGACCGTCTAGCAACAGACCCCCCGCCGGACCCCGCGTCCGGCCCCCAGGACCGACACGGCCCTCCCACACGGGAGGGCCGTTCGCCGTGTCAGCGCACCGCGCGTCAGTCCAGCAGCTCGACGTACCCGTCCACGCCGTGCACCCGGATCCGCTGCCCGTCGGCGATCAGCCGGGTGGCCTGCTCGACCCCCACGACCGCGGGCAGCCCGAACTCCCGGGCCACGACCGCGCCGTGGGTCATGAGGCCGCCGACCTCGGTCACCAGGCCCGAGACGGTGAAGAACGTCGGCGTCCAGCTGGGATCGGTGAAGGCCGTGACGAGGATGTCGCCAGGGCCGAGGTCGGCGTCGGCCAGGTCGACGACGACGCGGGCCCGCCCCTCCACCACCCCCGCCGACACGCCGAGGCCGGTGAGCGCACGCACCGGCACGCCGTCGCGGCGGTAGCGGCCGGTGATGACCTCGCCGTCCGAGGTGAGCACGCGCGGTGGGGTCAGGGCGTGGGCGGCGTCGAACTCCGCCCGGCGGCGGTGGATCAGCGCATCGTCGACGCGATGGGTGGCGACGGCGTCGCGCAGCTCGTCGACGGTGAGGAACCAGATGTCCTCGGGGTCGGCCAGCACACCGGCGGTGGCGAGCCGGGCCGCCTCGGCGACCAGGGCGCGGCGGTAGACCGCGTAGCGGCTGACCATGGCGAACTTGGGGTGCTCCCGGTACCCGCCGAAGGCGCGGAGCTGCTCGATGGCACGGGCGGTCTCGGCGGCCTTCCGCCGGCCGTCGGGCAGTTCCCGCAGCCGCGCCAGCAGGTCGGTCTCGGCCGCGGCCGCCCTACGCCGGCCCTCCTCGACGCGGCGGGCCGCCGCCCCCGGCTCGGCGGTCCGGACGTGCGCGAGGAGCAGCGGCACGATCTGCCCGGGGCGGTCGGCCCAGCGGGGCCGGGAGATGTCGATCTCCCCCACGCAGCGGACGCCGTAGGTGTCGAGGAAGCCCACGATCGCATCGCGGGCCGCATGGCCGTCGGGGACGTCGCCCAGCTGCTCGAGGACGTCGTCGCCGGCCTGCTCCAGGCACGCGATCACCCGCGGGTGCGGGCGGAGGACGTCGGCGACGTCCAGCAGCGCCAGCCCCATCTCGGCGGTGATGTCGTGGGGGAGGGCTTGGGTGAGGACGTCGGCGGCGTGGCGCTCGCCCAGCCACTCCTCGAGGTGCGCGTCGAGCCACCAGGCCGCCTCGATGCCGGCCATGAGGACCTGGCGGCTGGTCGGGGCACCGAGGGTGCGCCGCAGGTCGGCGATGTCGGCGACCAGCGCGTCGACGAGCGCGGGGCCCTCCAGGGGCTCGAAGGCGCGCGCGGATGCGGCGGTCGCCGCCGCGGCCCGGGCGACGAGGTCGGGCACGATCGCGGGGTCGGTGGAGATCGGATCGGTGGGCGAGCTGCCGGGTGGCGCGGGGGCCGATGCCGCGTCCCGGGGAGGGGGTAGCAGGTCGCCCCGCTCGACCACGGTCCGCAGCGCGTCGCCGATCAGCGGGTCGGACCGACCGAGCCCCTCGACCAGGGCATCTCTCGTGGCCGGGGACGCGAGCCCGGCGGTGACGTCGACGAACAGCCGGCAGCCGGCGTGCCGCATGGGCGCCGGGCTGGTGAGCTGCCACACGGCGATGCCGAGGGGCCGCATCGGGTCGGTCATCATCTGCTGGTGCCCGACCGAGACGTAGACGTGCGGCTCGTCGTCCCCGGCGTCCGGGACGGGGAACAGGGTGGTGATCGGGCGGCTCTGGACGACGTGGAACCCGTCGTCGTCGAGGCACCACTCGACGTCCTGGGGGTGCCCGAGGTGGGCGGCGATGCGGCGGCCGAGGTGGGCGAGCGCCACGACCTCGGCCTCGGTGAGCAGCGGCGTCCCCGGTCCGTCCGGCGCGGTGGCGGTGGTGACGCGCGCCCGGGCGTCGTCGTCGGTGGTGACGGTGGAGGTGTCGGGCGTCACCCTCCCCGACACGAGGCCGTCGCCGAGGCCGGCGACGGCCTCGACGGTGGCGACCGTCCGGTTGCCGGTGACCGGGTCCGCGGTGAACAGCACCCCGGCGGCCCGGGGCTGGACCATGTGCTGGACGACCACGCCCATGCGGACCGCCGTCTGGTCGATGCCGGCGCGCAGCCGGTACGCCACCGCCCGGTCGGTGAACAGCGACGCCCAGCACCGCCGGACGTGGGCGAGGACCTCGTCGGCGCCGACGACGTCCAAGTAGCTGTCCTGCTGCCCGGCGGCCGAGGCGGTCGGCAGGTCCTCCGCGGTCGCGCTGGACCGGACGGCGTAGGCTCGGTCGGGGCCGAGGCTGACGACCGCGGCGGTGATCGCGCCAGCCACGTCATCGGGGATCGGGGTGGCCGAGACGGCGTCGCGGAGGGTCGTCGACGCCGAGCGGATCCCCGCCACGTCGTCCGCCGCGAGCCCGGCCAGCGCGTCGACGCGCGCGGCGACCACGTCACCGACGACCCGGTCGAACGCCTCGGTGGTGACGCAGAAGCCGGCCGGCACGCGGACCCCCGGGATGCGCGTGAGCGCGCCGAGGGCCGCGGCCTTGTGCCCGACGAGCGCCTCGTGTGCCGGCCCGACCGCCGGCAGGTCAATCACCGCGACCGCGTCGCACGCACCCATCGCCAACCCCTTCCGCCTCGGCCTGCGCAGGGTGGAGACGGTAGGGCGCGCCCGCCCCGGCGGCCGGGGTCGCAGGCGGCCGTCGGACCACTGGTCCGCATCGCCGTCGGGTGGCAACCTCTTCGGTGGGGAGAGGGGTGTCGGGCCCGCGTCAGGTCTTGTCGCGCCGCACGGTCGCCTTCGTGCCCCGCATCCGGGTGGCCCGCAGAGCGGCGATGACCTCGTCGGCGGACTCAGCCGGCACGTCGACGAGGGAGAAGCGCTGGGCGATGTGGATCGCGCCGACGTCCCGGCCGGTCAACGACGTCTCGCCGGCGATCGCGCCGACGAGGTCCTTCGGTCGCATGCCGGCGTTCCGGCCGAGCGACACCCACAGCCGGGTCGCGTGCGACGGCGGGGGCCCGCCCTTGGATCCCCGGGCGCCGCCGGAGCTCTTGGTCCCCGAGGGCGCGCGCCCCCCGCGGTCGTCGGCGAGGGACGCGTCCAGCCGCTCGGGGCCCTCCGCCTCCTCGTCGCCCACGGTCTCGTCGTGGGCGACCTTGACCGCGGCGAGGGCGATCTGGACCGGGTCGAACTCCTCGGCGAGCGCCTCCACCACCCCGCGGAAGGACTCGAGGTCGTCTCCGAGCGCGGCCTCCCTGACCGACGCGGTCAGCAGGCCGAGCCTGCGGGCGCGCAGGTCGGCGACGGTGGGGACGGTCTCGACCTCCATCGTCCGCCCCGTGTGGCGCTCGACGACCCGGAGCGCCCGGTGCTCGCGGGGCGCGACCAGCGTGATGGCGGTGCCGGTCCGGCCGGCTCGCCCCACACGACCGATGCGGTGGACGTACCCCTCCGGGCTCTGGGGCAGCGAGTGGTTGACGACGTGGGTCAGGGTGTCGACGTCCAACCCGCGGGCCGCGACGTCGGTGGCGACCAGCAGCTCGGTCGTCCCGTCCCGCAGGTGGCCCATCACGCGGTCGCGACCCTGCTGGTCGATGCCGCCGTGCAGCGCCTCGGCCCGGTAGCCGCGGGCGTTCATGGCCCGGGTCAGCTCGTCGACCTCCACCCGCGTGCGGCAGAAGACGATGGCGGAGTCCGGCGACTCGACGTCGAGGATCCGGGCCAGCGCTGCGACCTTGTGGTGGCGCGGGACGACGTAGACGACCTCGCGGATCTGCGGGTTCTCGCCGCCAGCCGGGCTGTCGCCCCGCACCGTCACGCGCACCGGGTCGGTCAGGTGGTCCGCGGCGAGCGTCGCGATCCGCCGGGGCATCGTCGCGCTGAACAGCATCGTCTGCGCGTCGTCGCGCACGTCGGCGAGGATCGCGTCGATGTCCTCGACGAAGCCCATGTCGAGCATCTCGTCGGCCTCGTCGAGCACGACGACGTCCACGCCGGAGAGGTCGAGGGACCCGCGGGCGATGTGGTCGAGCGCCCGGCCAGGCGTCGCGACCACGACGTCGACGCCCCGGTCGAGGGCCTTCAGCTGCCGGACGATCGGCTGGCCGCCGTACACCGGCAGCACCCGCACCCCGATGCCCTGCCCGTAGGTGTGGATCGCCTCGGCGACCTGCATGGCGAGCTCACGCGTGGGCGCGAGGACCAACCCGAGCGGACCGCGGGCAGTCCGCCCCGTCCCCTCCGCCAGACGCTGCAGCAGCGGCAGGCTGAAGGCGGCGGTCTTGCCGGTGCCGGTCGCCGCCTGGCCGAGCAGGTCTGACCCCGCCAGCAGGGCGGGGATGGCCTCGGCCTGGATGCCGGTCGGCTCCTCGTAGCCCAGGTCGTCGAGGACCGCGAGGAGCGACGGGTGCAGGCCGAGGTCGGCGAAGGTCGGGGCAGACCCGGTGGGATCGGTCATCCCACCGAGTCTGCCCGTCGGCCTGCGGTCTGCCCGAGCGGCTACTCGAGGTCGAAGCGGTCGTTCTCCATGACCTTGACCCAACCGCGGACGAACGCCTCGATCATGAGGTCCTCACCGCCGGCGGCGGCGTACTCCTCGGCGATGGCGCGGAGCTGGCTGTTGGCCCCGAAGACGAGGTCGACGCGGGTCGCCGTCCAGCGCTCCTCGCCGGTCTCGCGGTCGACGCCGGTGAAGGTGTCCTCGGACTCGTCGGTGGCCGCCCACTTCGTGCCCATGTCGACGAGGTTGACGAAGAAGTCGTTCGTCAGCTGGCCGACCCGGTCGGTGAACACGCCGTAGCCCTCGTCGCCGACGTTGCCGCCGAGGACCCGCATGCCGCCGAGGAGGGCGGTCATCTCGGGCGCGGTGAGGTTCAGCATGAACGCCTTGTCGATGAGCAGGTGCTCGGTCGGCACTGCGCCGAACTTCTTCACGTAGTTCCGGAACCCGTCGGCGTTCGGCTCGAGCCACTGGAAGGAGTCGACGTCGGTCTCGTCCTGCGAGGCGTCGGTGCGACCGGGGGTGAACGGCACGGTGACGTCGTGGCCGGCGGCCTTCGCGGCGGCTTCCACCGCGGCGGTGCCGCCCAGCACGATCAGGTCGGCGAGGGAGACCTGCGGACCGCCCTCCTGGTTGAACGCCTGCTGGATCTCCTCCAACTTCGCGATGACCGTGCCGACGCCGGACTGGACGTTGACGTCCCAGCTGTTCATCGGGGCCAGGCGGATCCGCGCGCCGTTGGCGCCCCCGCGGTAGTCGGTGCGGCGGTAGGTCGAAGCCGACGCCCACGCGGTGGAGATCAGCTGGGCGGTGGTGAGGCCGCTGTCGAGGATCGTCGACTTCAGCTCGGCGATCTCGGCGTCGCCGATCAGCTCGCCCTCCTGGAACGGCACGTTGTCCTGCCACAGCCAGGTCTCGTCGGGCACCTGCGGGCCCCGGTAGCGGATCGCCGGCCCCATGTCGCGGTGCAGCAGCTTGAACCAGGCCTTCGCGAACGCGTCAGCCAGCTGGTCGGGGTTCTCGCGGAACCGCTTGGCGATGTCCAGGAAGGTGTCATCGGCGAGCAGGGCCAGGTCGGCGGTCGACATGACCGGCTTGTTCATCCGCCCCTCGACGTGGGCGTCGGGGACCATGAAGCCCTCCTTCACCTCACGCGGCTCCCACTGCTTGGCGCCAGCGGGGGACTCGACGAGCTCCCACTCGTGGCTGAAGAGGGTCTCCAGGTAGGTGTTGTCCCACTGGATGGGGGTGGGGGTCCAGGCACCCTCGAGGCCGGAGGTGAGGGTGTACTCGCCGAACCCGGTCTCGTGGGAGTTGGTCCAGCCGAGGCCCTGATCGGCGAACCCAGCGGACTCCGGCTCGGGGCCGTGGAACTCCGGCTTCGAGGCGCCGTGCATCTTCCCGAAGGTGTGGCCGCCGATCAGCAGGGCGACGGTCTCGGTGTCGTTCATCGCCATCCGGGTGAACGTCTCGCGGATGTCCTGGGCGGACTTGGCCGCGTCCGGGATCCCGTTGGGGCCCTCGGGGTTGACGTAGATCAGGCCCATCTGGACCGCGGCGAGGGGGTTGTCGAGGGTGCGGCTGCCGTCCTCGAAGCTGCCGGTGTAGCGCTCGTCGTGCTCGGCGAGCCACTCGTTCTCCGGACCCCAGTAGATGTCGTCCTCGGGCGCCCAGATGTCGTTGCGGCCGAACGCGAACCCGGTGGTCCGGAAGCCCATGGTCTCGAGGGCCCGGTTGCCGGCGAAGACGAACAGGTCGGCCCAGGAGATGGCCTTGCCGTACTTCTGCTTGATCGGCAGGAGCAGGCGGCGGGCCTTGTCGAGGTTGCCGTTGTCGGGCCAGGAGTTGAGGGGGGCGTAGCGCTGGGCGCCGGTCCCACCACCGCCGCGGCCGTCGACGACCCGGTAGGTGCCGGCGGCGTGCCAGGACATCCGGATGAAGAACGGTCCGTAGTGACCCCAGTCGGCCGGCCACCAGGACTGGGAGTCGGTCATCAGCGCGTCGACGTCGCGGGTCAGTTCGTCGATGTCGACGTCCGCCAGGTTCGCGCGGTAGTCGAAGTCGACGCCGAGCGGGGTGGAGTCGGGGTGGTTCTGGTGGAGGACGCGCAGGTTCAGCGCGTTCGGCCACCACTTCTCGTTGGACTGGAACTCACCCGAGGTGAGGGAGCCCCACTCGGACTTGGCGGACGGCTTGGAGTCGGTCATCGCAGTCTCCGTGTGGTCGATGGTCGGTGTCGGGACGGTCTGGCTGGGCTCAGGCGGCGAGGGCGCGGCAGTCGGGGCAGACGCCCCAGAACACGACCTCGGCCTCGTCGAGGGCGAAGTCGTGGTCGTCCGCTGGCGTGATGCACGGGGGTTCGCCCGGTGCGCAGTCCACGTCGACGACGCGGTCGCAGCGGCGGCACACCAGGTGGTGGTGGTTGTCGCCGACGCGGCCCTCGTAGCGCGTGGGTGATCCGGCGGGCTGGATGCGCCGGATCAGGCCGGTGTCGGTCAGCACCGCGAGCGTGTCGTACACCGACTGCCGGGAGATCGCCCCGATCTGCTCGCGCACCGCCTCAGCCACCCCCTGGGCCGTGATGTGCGGGCTCGAGGTCACCGCGCGGAGCACGGCCAGCCGCTGGGCGGTCACGTGCAGGCCGTGCTCGCGGAGGGACGCCGTCGGGTCGCTGAGCACGTCGTCCAGTGTGGGACAAACTTTGGACAGTGTCAAGAAGTGGCGGGGCCGTGGGCGGGGCCAGTGGCGACGTCGGGCGCGGGGCCGGCGGCGACGTTGGGCGCGATCGGGGCCTCCTTCGCCTGACGGCGAAGATCGGCGCGATCCTGGGCGGGGCCAGCGGCGACGCTCGGCGCGATCGGGGCCTCCTTCGCCTGACGGCGAAGATCGGCGCGATCCTGGGCCGAGCTGGTCCCGGCGGGCTGGTCAGCGGCCGTCCCGGCGCTGCTGGAGCCGGCCGCGGATGCGCGCCCTCGTCTGGGTGTACGCCGCCATCGAGCGGCGCTTGCAGTGGTCCAGCGCGCGTCGTGCCCAGTCGTACTCGGTGGCGAGGATCGCCAGGCCGGCGGCGATCGTCACCAGCCCCGGTCCGGGCGTCACGAGCATCACCGCGCCCGCCAGGACCACCAGCGCCCCCGCCACCGTGACCAGCCCCCGGCGGGCCACCCGGGCCAACCGTCGACCGGCACCCGGATCTCCGGGCCGCCGCGTGGGCCGACGTCCGGCAGCGAGCCGCTGCCACATGGCGGTGAGCCGTGCGGGGATCGTGTGGCGTCGTCTGGCGGCCACGACCACGAGCTGATCTTGGTGGGAGGACATGGACACGCTCCTGACTCGTCGGTGTCCATCACGATGGCGGCGGCCGCCGGCGGGGACATCCGCCCGTCGGAGGCGGCGTGTACTCGCCCGGGAGTACCTGGGCCCGCGGCGTCACGGGGTCCGCTGTGACGATCAGCTGGTCCCCAGGATGTCCCCGGCATCCTCGAGGAACGCCGCGAGGGTGCGGGCCGGCCGGCCGGTCACCTGTTCGACGGTGTCGGTGACGACGGCGAACACGTCGGCCTGGACGCGCTGGAAGGTCACCGCGGTGAGGTCGCGGTCGAACCCGTCGAGGTCGGCGACGGCCTCGGCGAGCAGGATCGCGGTGGACGCCAGGCACGCTGTGGACATGTCGGCCTTAGCGACCACGAGATCTCGGTCCGGCCATATGCACCCCAACCAGCCTGGCAGCCATACGGACGACCAACGGCTTGCTCCGCGACTACTTCCGGAAGAGCACCGACCTGGGCGTCCACACCGTCGAGGACCTGCAACGAGTCGCTGACGAAGTCAACCACCGGCCACGCAAGACCCTCGACTGGCAGACCCCCGCAGCCCTCTTCGCTAGTCTCCGGGATCAGGTCGTGTAGCCACGACGGCTGGAATCTGCGGGCCATCAACGGGGACTTTCACATGGCCACGCGCACCAAGCCGACCCCGCCGGAGGAGATCGCCAGCGGAACCTCGACGGCCTCCACATGGCCGCCGGCCCGGAGATCAGATGGCCATCAGACCAGAAGTGCCTGACCGCCTACCCGGAGGTTGGCATGGCCGCTCACAACCGTGCGGCCTCCTGTCGGGAGACCCGTAGGAAGACCTCACGAACGATCACACGGGGCCATCACCGTCCCGTGAACCCGACCCCTACTTCCACCACCCGGTGGGACGCCCAACGGGTGAAGACCCTGCGGACCCACCGCCTCGGGCACCTACCTCGCGTTCCCTACGTCATCCCAATCAGGTCGAACGCGCTGTCCGTGCCATTTCAGATCGGACAGGCCCGCCCCGCGACTCAAGACCGCGTCAGTCGGCAGATTGCAGAGAGAGCTGCTCACCGTGTTAACGCAGCTCAAGGCAGCCTAGCGACCTCGCTGTCCTACTAGTCCTTCACTAGCGCATAGCGCTGTTTGCTAGTTGTTCTTGCCTTCTCCGGACAGCCGACACTGGTCGCCGCTACCGGCCCAGGATCAGACCCGGCAGGGGCGCGGCGATGAAGAGGAGCATGAGCGGCGCGAGGATCCCGACGGTGGGGACCAGCAGGGCGGCGCGTCGGCGGGTGGCGTCCCGGCGCAACCGGGTCAGCGCACCCGCGCGGGTGTCGCGGGACAGCCGGAGCAGCTCGGGTGCGGCGTCCAGGCCGTGGCGGATCGCACCCGACAGCAGGCGGTGGACCCGTGCGGCCTCCGGCTCGGGGGTCGCCATGGCGACCGCGTCGAGGGCCTCGTCGAGCGGTCGTCCGGCGCGGTGCTGGGCCAGCGCGTCGGCCAGCTCGTCGGTCAGGACCCCGCGGGTTCCGGCGAGGGTCTCCGACAGCGCGGTCACCACCGATCCGTTCGCGCGCAGGCGCACGGCGATGAGCTGGCACAGCGGCGGGATCTCCGCCCGCAGGCGCTGGCGACGCCGCTCGATCGCGCGGTCCACCTCCGCGGTGGGGCGCATGGCGCCGGCGACGACACCGAGCACGCCGAACGCCAGCGCACCGCCGGTGGGCCACGACGCGACCAGTGCGACGCCGATGGCGAGCCCGCCGCCGAGGAGCCCCGCGAGCACCTGGCGGTAGCGGTGCTCGCCGATCAGGTGGGCGGCCGGCACGTCGTAGCGGCCGGACTGGGCCAGCCGCGCCCGCAAGAGGGGGTCGTCTGCGCCGCCGTGCAGCGCGGCGACCAGTCGACCCCGCACGCCCGGACCGGTCGCGCTCGGCCGGAGGACCGGGATGTCACCGACCGGCCGCCCCAATCGGGACAGCGCCGCGGCGGCGTACGGCCGCACCCGTCCGGCGAGCCGCCGCCGGGGCGGGTGCACCACGACGGCGGCGGCCACCACGAACACCCCGGTCGCGACGACCGCGACGGCCGTCAGCGGGCCGGTCACGGCTGCTCCCCGCCGCGGACGAGGACCCGTGGCTGCTCCGGCACCGACGACAGCGCGGTGGCGACCGCGATGCCGCTCAGGCTGAGCACCGCGCCGATCCCGATGACCGCCGCGCCGGCCGGGGACGTGTAGAAGTCCTGGAACGGTCCGGCGCCGGCCGTCAGCAGGACCAGCACGATCCAGGGGAGCGCGAACACCACGCGGGCGTTGAGCTTGCCCTCGAGGGCCAGCGTCTCGGTCTCCTCCACCGCGGCGACCTCGTCGGCCACCGCGACCGCGAGGTCGTCCACGACCTCGATGGCGATCCTGCCGCCCTCGGTGTGCGCCAGGACCAGCACCTCGACCACGCGGTCGGTGACCGGCTCGGCGACCGCGTCCCGCACCGCTTGGAGGGCCGGGACCAACCCGACGGTCTGGATCCGCGCCGCCAGCCCGGACAGCGGGTCGCGCAGCGCGGGCGGCCCGGAGAGGGACACGTCGATGAGGGCGTGGCTGAGGGGCCGACCGCCGCGCACCGTCCCGCTGATCATCGCGAGGGCGTCCGGCCAGGCCTGGCGGATCGCCGCGATCCGGCTGCGCGCCCGGCGTCGCAGCAGCGCGGTCGGTGCGGCGCCCGCCAGGGCGGCGGGCACGGCGGCCAGGACGACGACGGGGGTGGTCGCGGCGACGGCGATCGCGATCACGACCGCGGCCAGCGCGCTGACTGCCACGACCTGCGGCGGGGTGGCGTCCACACCGGCCCGGACGATCAGGCGGGCCAGCCGGCCCGGCCCGCGCGGGGCACGAGCCCGGGCGAGCTGCGGGAGCTGGCCCGCGGCACCCGCGACCGCGAGACCCGCGAACAGCGCCGTCGAGACGACCGCCACGGCGATCACGGCCGCGACACCCCGGCGTCGACCGGTGCGTCGGCGTCCCAGCCGGCCTCGGCCGCGTGGTCGCGGTCGCCGGCCAGCACCGACCGGAGCGTGGTGCCGGCCGGCAGGTGACGCTCGAACCGGGCGATGGACGTAGGCAGCACGCCGGTCCACTCGAGCGGCGTCCCCGGCCCGTCCGGTCGCGTGAACAGCGGCTCGGTCGCGAAGACGTCGCCGACGTTCGGCATGACCGCGACGATCTCGCGGACCTCCCGGCGGGCGACCCCGTCCCCACGGTCGACCAGGTCCACGTGCACGACGAGGTCGATGGCCGAGGCGAAGACCTTGCGCACCATCGCCTCGGGCACCTGCTCCCCGGCCATGATCGCGGCGTTGACCAGCGCCTCGAGGGCGTCCTGCCCAGAGTTCGCGTGGACCGTGCAGGCGAACCCGCACCCGGCGTTGATCGCCCTCGTCAGCTCGAACGCCTCGGGCCCACGCACCTCCCCGACCACGAGCAGCTCGACCCGCATGCCGAGGCAGAACCGCACCAGGTCCCGCAGGGTGATCGCCGACTCGCCGCTGGACGACGGCGGGCGGGTCTCGTAGTACGACCCGTGGGTGAGGGGGACGGTGAGCTCGCGGATCTCCTCGCACACCCGGATGCAGCGACCGGGCGGGGCGGCGGCGACCAGCGCCGTGAGGAGCGATGTCTTGCCCGCGCCCGGCTGTCCGCTGATCAGGATGCTGCTCCACCCCTGCACCACCGTGCGGAGCAGGGCGGCGGCCGGCCCGCTGAGGGACCCGCCCTCGACCAGGCTGCCCAGGCTGTGGCGCCGGCGGCTGTGCCGGCGGATGGTGGCTGACAGGCTCTCCGCGACCGGCGGGATGGCGGCGGACAGCCGCGCCGCGCCGTCCATCACCCGGGCCTGCACCAGCGGGTTGCGGGTGTCGAGCGCCCGGGTCGTCGGGGCGAGCAGCCGGTCGACGACGGCCCGGTTCTCCTCCTCCGTGGTCGGCGCGGCCAGGCCGTGGAGCCGGCCGCCGCGGTCGAGGTAGGTGACTCGAGCCCCCTCGATGAACACCTCCTCGACCTCGGGGCGGGTGAGCACGTCGGTCAGGGGCCCGTAGGCGGTGACCGCGGCGAGCAGCCGCTCGGCCATCTCCCGGGTGTCGCGCAGTCGGACGTCGCCACCGGCTTCGGCGCTCTGCTGGTACTCGGCGACGGTCCGGGCGACCAGGGTCCGCACCCGCTCGGGGTTCGTGGCGGGATCGATCCGCTCGGCGTCCAGCCGGACGAGGACCTCCTGGCGGAGCCGCTCGTAGACCGTGGACGGCGCGGCGCTCACGACCGGGTCCACCCCGCCGCCTCGACCAGGTCGCGCACCTGCCGCCGGAAGCGGCCGCGGCCCACGCGGGCGCCCTGCCAGGCGGCACGGGGCACGCGGGGGTCCTCCCCGATCACATGCACGGTGCTGGCCCCGACCGCCCGTCGCAGCTCGCCGACGGACTCCGCCGTGACGTACCGGTCGGTGCCGGTGCGGTTCAGCACCACGTGCAGCCGGCAGCGGGCAGCCCGCGGCGCGCCGGGGGCGGCGGTCAGCTCGGCGACCAGGTCGATGGTGCGCGCCAGGACCGTGGGGGTCGGGGTCGCCGCCACGACCAGGTCGCTGCAGTGGGCAGCGAGGGCACGGCCGTGGCCGAAGCGCATGCCGGTCGGGCCCTCGGCGCGCGGCAGGCAGTGGCCGAGGTCCACGACGACGGTGTGGCCGGTGCTCCGGAGCCGCCCGAGGAGGTGGACCACGTCGTCGGCGCGGACGGTGTGCCAGTCGTCGGCGGTCGCCATGCCCGGCAGCACCGACAGCGCGTGGCGGGACGCCAGGGGGTGCAGGCAGCCGTCGACGGGGGCGGACCGCGCGACCGCCCGGACCGCGGTGTGGAGGTTCGGGTGGACCGGCAGGCCGAGGCGCTGGGCCAGGCTGGGCGACAGCTCGTCGGCGTCGACGAGCACCGTCGGACGGCCGGCGGCGGCGAGCTGGGCCGCGACCTCGAGGGCGAGCTCGGTGACCCCGGCACCACCGACGGGCCCGGCCACGCCCACGACCCGGCCGGGCCGGACCCCGACCGGCTCGGTCGGCGGTGCGGCCGCGATGCGGTCCTCGGGGCGGGCGACCGCCAGCGCCTGGACCCGCGCGAGGAGCTCGTCGACCTCGACGTCCGCGGCCAGCAGCGCGGCGGCGCCGGGGGGG
>NZ_CAXQBR010000090.1 GCF_964222135.1 Euzebya sp. | reverse complement strand
CAAGATTTGACAGTAGCTCCGGCCTGCTTGCGGAACTCAGGGGTGTAGGTCTTCCCCATCATGTTCTCCTCTCAGGTAGGCCTCGCTTCCCAACCTGACAGGTGTCCGTGCTACCGGGGGATCTTCAGTTCACCGGCATCATTGGTGACGTCGCCCTGCGCCGTTGGGACATCCACGCCGACGGCTCGTGGACGCTGTATGCCTTCGCGGGTGGGTTCGCACTGCTGCTGTGGGTCGGGCACTTCCTAGCCATGGCGGCCGCCGTCGGGTTGGGCTGGCCCCCCGAGCTGTGGGGCGGCGCCATCGGCATGACCGTGTTGACCGCCGTCGGCATGGCGACGCTTACCGCTACCCACTCCACGCCCTCCGCGGCGGCTGCGGTGAAACGCTGACACCGTGCTGCGTAGCCGCGCGGAGACATCGTTGGTCACCAGCCCGCCTGGCCGTTGGCTGCAGTCGGGTTCAAGATCAGGCTCGTCCTCAACCGAGTCTGCGCGGAGGGCATAGTCGGCATCGACCACGAGAGTGATGCACCTCCGCACATGGGATGTGGGAATCCACGGATGCGCCTGCCCGCCGCCGCCGTGATGCTGCAGGTTGCAAGTGGCACCTCACAGGGATCGGAGTCGGCATGACTGACCATCACAGTGACCGCGCGCATCCGGCCGTGGTACGGGGAACGGCCATCGCCGTCCTGGAGGTCGCGGGCGAGCCGGGAACTGAGGCAGGTGACGTGCCCGGCGGGCATGGCCAGGAGAGGGAGAGGCTGCGCTCACATGGGTGGGAGGCGGCCGCCAACCAGTCAGCCGCCTGTCCGGCATGCAGCGGCCAGGCAATTGCAGGACGTGAGGCCACCGGGCGGTGCACGGTGCTGTGCGAGTGCGTCGCGACAACCGTGCGCCGGGAGCTCGCCGGCCCGGTCGCGGAGGTGCGCGCCTACCTGGAAGCGCTCGCCGCAGCCACACAGGGCGACGGTGACCTCGCCAGCACGCTGCTGGGGCGGGCGCTCGCAGCGGCGGAGCGCGTGCAGGAGGTCACGACGGCACTGGTCGCCAACCCAGACACCAGCCAACCGCTCCAGGTCGACGATGTCGACCTGTCCGATGTGGTGGCAGCCGTCGTGGCCGATCTGGACGACCTCGCCGGGCGCCGCGACGCCCGGGTCAGCTTCGGACAACTCCCAACGGTGCGCGGCGACCGGGGGCTTCTCTACCATCTCGTCAGCGCCGTCATGCGCAACGCGCTCACCCACGGCGGCGCCCAGGTGACCCCGACGGTCGTGGTCACTGGCCGGCGGTTGGGCACTGACTGGGTGGTGCAGGTCGCCGACGACGGCGAAGGCATGTCGGCCTCGGAGTGGGAACGTGTCTTCGACCTCTTCGATGAGGACGCCGACCGCGAAGCCGGGCAGGGGTTGGGGCTGTCGACGGCCAAACGGGTCGTCGAGCGTCACGGCGGCCGCATCTGGATGGAGGAGGCGTCGGGCGGTGGAACGGTGGTGAGCTTCACGTTGCCCGCTGCTTCCCGGTGAGGCCAGCATCAACTACAGATGCCAGGCCGCCGCTCACACGTGCCCTGTTTGGCCCTTCACCAATTCTTGATGATCCACCGGGCATCTTCTTCATCTACAGCGGTCACCCTGGGTGAGCACAGCCAGAAGGACCCAAATCCAGACAAGCTTGGAAGGGACGTGGTCACATGATGTGGGGATGGAACGGGATGACAACGGGAGGCTGGATCCTCATGACGGCCTTCTGGGTTGGGGTGATCGCGCTCATCGTGTGGGCAGTCGCTAGGCAGTTCCCCCGCGACCGCACCGACGAAAATGTGCGTAGGGAAACGCCTGAGGAGATTCTCGATCGTCGGTTTGCCAACGGTGAGCTCGACGCCGAGGAATACCGGGATCGGCGTCAGGAGGTGCGCAGTCGTGGCGTGCACAACGGTGAGGCTGACCACTGGAGGCGTCCCACGGTCCCAGTTGTGAAGATGTGGCTGTCGGCACGTGTGAAGGACACCGGCATGGATCGCAGATGGACCGGACTAGCCGTACCGCAAGTAGGACCGTCGTAGGATGGCCACCGTGGTCCCCTCTCCTTGGAAGTGAACGATGACAACTATTCGCAGGCTCTCCCTTCCTGCCCTCTTGTTCGCCCTGTCGATCGTGCTGGCGGCGTGCGCCGCTGACGAGGGTGACACCGCAGCCGCGCCCGAGCCCACCGATGCCGCGATGACGGAGTCGGCCGACGACATGGCTATGGACGACGACATGGCCGAGGGCGAGGAGGGTGATGACCACGGCGAGGAGTTCGCGTGGGGCAGCCCTGCCGATGCCGGCGAGGCGTCGCGGACGATCGAGATCGAGGCCGATGACGACTTCACGTTCGACCCTGCCGAGGTGGAGGTCGAGGCGGGCGAGACCGTGACGTTCAGCGTCACCAACGTCGGTCAGCTGGAGCACGACTTCACGTTGGGCGACGCGGAGACGCAGCAGGCCCACGAGGAGGAGATGGCGGAGATGGACGACATGGATCACGGGGCGGCCGAGCCCAACGCCCTCACGATCCCGCCGGGTGAGACCGTGGAGACGACCTGGACGTTCACCCAGCCCGGCGAGATCCTCATCGGCTGCCATGTGCCAGGCCATTACGACGCGGGGATGCGCGGCACCGTCACCATCGCCGAGGCGAACTGACGAGCGTGAGGCTGGTCAGTGCACCCGGGCCCGGCCTCTGGGCGCGGAGGTCGGGCCATCGGTGTGGGGCCGCGACGGCAGGCTGATGGTGAACCGGGCACCGCCCGCCGCGTTCGTGGTAGCGGTGATCGAGTCGTGGTGGGGCGGCGATCAGCTCGGCGGCCACGGCCAGGTCGATGCCGGATCCGCCGGTGCGGCCCCCGACGGTGCCCTGCCAGAAAAGGTCGAAGACGTGTGCCGCCTCATCGGCGGCCATGCCGGGACCGGTGTCGTCCACATCAAGCACCGCCGCGTCGTCGTCCTCTCGGGTCGTCACCGTGACCGCTCCGCCAGCGGGGGTGAACTTGATCGCGTAGCTCAGCAGGTTGAGCACCACCTGGTGCAGCTTGTCGGGATCCCCCTGCACCCAGGCAGCATCGCGGTGCACCGCAATCTCCACACCGGCCTCGGATGCGGTGGCGCGCACCACGCGGTGGCGCGCTCAGCCACGACGGCCAGGTCGAGCGGCCATGGGTGCATGGTGAGACGGGCGGCATCGGCCGCAGCGAGGGTCTCGAGATCGCCGACGAGCCTGGTCAGCCGTGTCACCTCCCGGTGCAGCGACGTCAACGCGGTCTCGTCAGGGGCCACGATGCCGTCGAGCATCGCCTCGGTATCGCCCTGCAGGACGGCCAGCGGGGTCCGCAGCTCGTGGGCCACATCGGCCATGACGTTGCGACGGCGCCGGCCAGCCGCCTCCAGCCGATCTGCCATGTCATCGAGGGTCGCCGCCAGCTCGCCCAGCTCGCCGGGAGCAGTCACATCGGCGGGCGTCGGACTGACCGGCAGCGAGCCGTTCCGCCGCGGCTGTCAGGGCGGTGACCGGACGGATCAAGCGTCGCGCCACGACGACGGCGACCACGAGGGCAACGAGGGTGGCCAGGATCGTGCCGGCCACGGCGGTCGCCACAGCGCGGTGCGCAGTTGGTCGGCGGGTGCGTCGTGGGTCAGCGGGAAGGTCAGCGTCACTGCGCCGACGGGTCGACCCTCGATGTCCACCGTGATCGGCACCGGCCAGCCGCGGGGCTGATCCAACGTCGTGACACCGTGCATCGCGCTCATCATCTCGGCCAGCTGATCGGTCGGTGCCGCGACCACCTGCCCGTCGGCATCGATCACCACGACGCGGGCTTCGGCGCGCGCGGCGATCGCCGCGGCGACATCCAGGTCGGCTGCGGTCCAGCCCCCGGCCGTCGCGTAGGCGGCGCCCGCCGCCGCGGCCACCGCTTCACCGGCGTGGGCGTGCTCACGCTCGAGGAGCCGTCGAGTCTGCGCGTCGGTGCTGACCACGATCAGCGCGGCGAACACGCTGACGGCGGCCACCGCCACCACGACGAACGCCGCCGCCAGGCGGAGCGCCAGCGGACTGGACCGACGGTCAGCGGTCACGGGGCAGCTCGAAGCGGTAGCCGACCCCGACGACGGTGGTGACCAGCCGTGGATCGGACGGGTCTTGCTCGATCTTGCGACGCACGTTCTTCACGTGGCTGTCCACCGTCCGCTCATAGCCGTCGAACTCGTGTCCGCGCGTGCGGTTGACCAGCTCGAACCGGCTGAACACCCGCCCCGGCGAGGCCGTCAACGCGTCAGCAGCCCCCATTCGGTCGGCGTCAGCACCGCCCGATCTCCTCTGATCGTGGCCTCGTGGCGGTCCTGGTCGACCACCACCTGTCCATCACCGAAGCTGGCCAGCCCTGACGGGGCGTCGGCGCCACCCGCGCGGCGCAGGATCGCCTTGACGCGAAGGACAGCTCCCGAGGGCTGAACGGCTTGGTCAGGTAGTCGTCGGCACCCAGCTCCAACCCGGCGATGCGGTCGGCCTCGGCGACCTTGGCGGTCAGCATCAGGATCGGCGTGGCGTCCTGGCGGCGGATCTCAGCCGCCACGCTCTCACCGGGGGATGTCCGGCAGACCCAGGTCGAGGACGACCAGATCGGGCCGCGCCTAGGCGTAGAGCGTCAGGGCCTCCGCCCCCGATCCCGTCAGACCACCAGCATGCCGGCACCCTCCAGGTAGGTGCGCACGAGCGTGCGGATCTTCCCCTCGTCCTCGACCACAGCACGGTTGATGCCATGTGCCCACCATCCCCATCGCCGACCGATGATGCACAGGCCGGACGGTCCGAAAACGCCGGGACCTCGTCCCGTCTCCACACCACCTCCACACCGCCCGCCCACGCTGGTGACCGACGGAGAACGCGAATGGAGGCGAGACGGATGCCGACAGGACGTGCGCACGACATGGTCGAGAAGACAGTGGTGGACCACCTCGGTGACATCGAGGACCGGGTGCACCATTTGCACGACGGCATCGCCGGTGGGCTCGACGGTCCCGATGCGCTCACCCAGCTCGCAACGCTCCGGCACATGGTGGATGCCATCGGGCGCGACCTGGCAGGCCGTCACCTGCAGGCCCGCCTCGAGCAGGCAGCCGACGGGAGCCCCGAGGACCTGCAGCTGTTCCGATCGCACATCCACCAGGTCTGCGAGCGGGTCATGAGGATGTGATTGCCTCAGGTGCGGTGTTCACGTCGTGGCCGTGATGCTCCTCCGCCTGGCTCATCATCGGCAGCCCGGTCGCCGGTCAAGGCCACCACCAGGTTGGAGACGGCGAACACTACGATGAACGTGGCCAGGACGAGGGCCGGCCGCCGTCCGGCCCTGCGAACGGAGGACCAAGGACCATGTACCCCTGGGGGGTAAAGCGTGATGCTCGGTGCTGCGATCGGAGGGAGGACCCATGGGCGAGGCGTTGCTGCTGAGGGCCACGGCTCTCAGGAAGACCTACCGGACCGGCATCTGGCCACGTCGGCGTGCGGTGCAGGTCCTGCGCGGCGCGGACGTGCGGCTGGGCGCGGGGGAGGTCGTGGGGTTGGTTGGTGAGAACGGGTCGGGCAAGAGCACGTTGATGCAGATCCTGGTGGGGGCGTTGGACAGCGACGGGGGCAGCGTCGACCGGCGCGGTGCTCTGGGCTACTGCCCGCAAGCGCCCATCCTGTACGAGCGCCTGACCTGTGATGAGCACTTCGAGCTGTTCGGCGAGGCCTACGGGATGGATGCGGGTGATGTCGTCGGCGCACGTCAGGACCTCTACGACCTCCTGGGGTTCGACCGGTGGGCGGATGCACGGGTCGAGGCGCTCTCCGGCGGGACGAAGGCCAAGCTGAACCTGAGCCTGGCGCTGCTCCCAGACCCGCCGATCCTGCTCCTGGACGAACCCTACGCCGGGTTCGACTGGGACACCTTCCAGCGATTCTGGGCGCTCACGCGGGCCCGTCGGGACGCCGGCAGGTCACTGCTGATCATCAGCCACTTCATCACCGACGAGGAGCGCTTCGACCGGATCTATGATCTCCGCGACGGGGTCACGGTGGCGCGATGACCGCCGTGAGCGTCGCCGGCCGGCGTCCTGGTCCGGCGCTGTGGCTGCTGTCCTGGCGCTTCCTCGCCGAGTACGCGCGACGACCGCTGAACCTGGCGCTGCTCGCCCTCGTCCCCCTCGTGTTCGTCACGCTGTCGGCAGGCGCGATCGCCGACTTCGCCACCGCGCTGGGCGGGATCACCGAACTCGGTACCGTCGAGGCCGCGACTGCCGGCTGGGCGGCGTCGCTGCTGGCCGGCGTCGCCGGCTTCTTCCACATCACCGGATCCCACGAGGTCGACCGCCGCCTGGCCGCCGCGGGGGCCGGCCCTCTGCGGGTCGTGACCGCCCGCCTGGTCTCCGCCATGGCCCTCGCCGGCATCGCCGCCACCGGTGCGCTGCTCGCGCTGGGGTTGCGCACCGACGTGGCCGGCAGCCCTCGGGTCATCGGCGCCACCGTGCTGATGGCGCTGATCTACCTGGGGATCGGCACCGTGGTGGGTGCGTCGGTGCGCTCGGAGGTCAACGGATCCCTGCTGCTGGTCTTCATCTGGCTGTTCGATGTGTTCCTGGGCCCCGCCTTCGGTGGCGGCGGCGCGCTGCTGCGCACCTTCCCGCTGCACTTCCCGACACTGGTGGTCACCGACGTCGCCTCCGGACACGGTGGTCCGGTCGGCGACCTGGGCCTGACCGCCGCGTGGGCGACCGGCGCGCTCGCCATCGGGACGATCGCGCTGGTGCGGATGACCCGCCCCTCACGCGCGAAGGCCACCCCCCGTCACGGGTGGTGGCGCCGCACGGCCGTCGGCCTGCGCTACGGCTTGCGCGACTACCGCCGCAACCTCGTCCTGTGGGTGCTGCTCATCGGGCTGCCCATCGCCTTCATCTCCGTCAGCATCGCCGTCACACCCACCACCCCGACGCCCGTGGAGCTGATCGAGGACGGGCAGCGCGGCCTGCAGCTGCTGTCCATGCGTCGACTGCACGGCGCGATCATGGTGCCAATCACCGTCGGGTTCCTCGCCGGCCTGGCCGGGCTCTTCGTGGCGCTCGGTGCCGCCGAGGGTGACCGGCGACTGGTCCTGGCGGGCTACCGCCCCCTGGAGATCCTCGCCGCCCGACTCGGGGTCATCACCATCGCCACCGCCATCACGACCGCGATGTCGCTGGCCGTGACCAGCATGTCCTTTGCCCCCGCAAGCTGGCCCCTGTTCATAGGGGCGACGATCCTCGTGGCGCTCACCTACGCCATGATCGGCGTACTGCTGGGCCCCCGGTTCGGTCTGCTCGGTGCCCTCTACCTCATGCTCGGCCTGCCCTTCATCGACATAGGCATCGCCCAGAACGCCATGTTCGACGCCGCCCCCCCGTCCTGGGCCACATTCATGCCAGCGCATGGGAGCGTCCGGGTCATGCTGGACGGCGCGTTCACCACCCAGTTCGATGAGACCGGTGCCCTGCTGGTGGCCATCGCGTGGCTGGTCGGCCTGACCGCGGTCGCCGTCGTGCAGTTCCACCGGCTTGCCGCACCATCCACCTAGAGCCCACGCGGGCTGGGCATCGCCGTCCCTACACGCGCGTGGTGAACGTTTCCTGGCCGCGCCACAGTCGGGCGCGGCCAATGGGATGCGGCCCCGGTAGGGGCATGTTGGGTCAGCGGGTCGGCGCCGCCATGGACCGGTGCATCGCCCCGGGATTGCTCCCTCCTCTCGCCATCTCGCGGTGCATCGCACCAATGGGGATACCGTTGTCGGCCATCCATTGGTGCATCTCGCCGACCGTGACGTCCTCGGCCATCAGATCGGCCATCTCGCCCATCGTCGCCTCGCTCATCTGTTCCATGTGCATCGGCTGGGCATCCATGCCGGCGGTCGCCGGCCCCGTCAGGGGTGACGCGAAGGCCGCGACCCCTGTGATGGTGGTAGCGGCCAGCGCCCCAGTGATGACCGCGGCGGTACGGGCCTTGATCGACATGATGTCTCCTTCTGGTGGTGCCCCGGAAGCGGGGATGAAACGAGTGTCCGACGTGCATGTCCGCTTGCGGTTTGGTCGGGCTCAAGACGCCGTCAAGACCGTGCGGTCGCTCACAGTCCGTGGGCTGCCGGCAATCGCGACGTCGGCTTGACCGGCTCTTGACGCCAGGCATCGGATGACCTTGATCCGTCGACGGCATCGTGTTCCCCAGTCACCGCGAACGGGGGACCCACCATGGAACACGACTGCTACAGCTACCGGGTGCGGGTCAAGGTCGACCCCGCGACCGCCGAGACTCGGGTATTTGCCCGCGCCGCCCCCATGGGCGCGGGACCACGAAAGGAGCTGTTGTGATGATGGGATTTGTCGCACTGTTGATGTTGCTGGTGGTCGCGGCCGTGATCGCAGCCGGCGCTTGGACCCGGCCTGCCGGGACGTCGGCTCGTGGACGGCTGGATGAACGTCTCGCGACGGGAGATCTGACCGTTGAGGAGCACGCCGATCGAGTCGCGGTACTGCTCGGGGAGCGTTCCGGCCGACCAGGCGCCCCGTGGGCGGCCATCGCGGTCGGGGCCGTCGTGGTGCTGTTGGTTGGAATCCTGGGCTGGGCTGTCGGTGGCACCTCGATGGGGTGGTGGGGCGATGGCGGCCGGGTGGTGGGCGACCACATGGGCTGGGCCGCATCCTCTGGCGATGCGGATCCTCCGGTGGCCGGGGCCCGCGACGTCGAGGTCGTGGCCACCGACCTGGTCTTCACCCCCGACGTGATCGAGATCGAGGCAGACGAGCCGGTCAACATCACCCTGAGCAACGACGGTGCGGTGTTTCACGATCTGTCGATCCCGGAGTTGGGGTTCATGCTTGACGCTGACCCCGGCGAGGAGGTCTCGGGGGGCTTGACGGTGGATGAGGCGGGCACCTACGAGTTCTTGTGCAGCGTCCCTGGTCACGCGCGGGCCGGGATGCGCGGCACCCTGGAAGTGGTGAGCAGTCAGTGAACCGTCTCGACGGATGGGTGACCGACCCTCGATGCCCGCCGCATCCAGCAGGGCCACCTTGGAACCGACCGACGAAGCGAGGAGCACGACGATGATGTGGGCAGGCTGGGGCTGGCAATGGCTGTGGATGGTCGCCTTCTGGGCGATCATGATCGGACTGGTCGTGTGGGCCGTGGGCCGGGTCGCACCCGCGAACCGGCATAGCGCCAGTCGGGCACGGCAGATCCTCGACGAGCGCTACGCTCGCGGCGAGATCGATGACGACGACTACCGTCGTGTGCGCGCCGCGCTGGAGAGGTGAGAGGGAGTTGACCGATCCTGTCGAGATCGTCGTCGTCGATGACGAGAAGCCGCTGGTCGATCTGATCACCGGCTACCTCGAGCGGGAGGGCTACCAGGTCCATCCGGCCTACGACGGCGACCAGGCGCTTGAAGTGATCGAGCGGACCGATCCGGACGTGATCGTGCTGGACCTGATGCTGCCAGGGGTCGACGGGGTGGAGGTGGCCCGGCGGGTGCGGACCTTCAGCGACGCCTACATCATCATGCTCACCGCCAAGGCGGAGGAGATCGACCGGATCGTCGGGCTGTCGGTCGGCGCGGATGACTACCTCACCAAACCGTTCTCCCCAAGGGAGCTGGTCGCCCGCGTGCAGGCGATGCTCCGGCGGCCCCGGGTCGACCGTGACGCTGCGCCCGGTACCCGCACCTTCGGTGACCTGACCGTCGACCCGGCCGGCCGAGAGGTGACCGTCACCGGCCAGCTGGTCGAGTTGACGAAGATCGAGTTCGACCTGCTCGACACGCTGAGTTCCCATCCGCGGCTGGTGTTCACCCGCGACCAGTTGCTGGAACAGGTGTGGGGGTCGGCGGACTTCCGTGACGAGCATGTCGTGGCGGTCCACATCGCCAACCTGCGTCGCAAGATCGGCGACGACCCTGACGACCCCGAGTACATCCGCACCGTCCGCGGGGTCGGCTACCGCATGGCCGAGCGGTGATCCCACGCCCGCCGCGGCGGCGTCTGGCCCGCAGGCTGCTGGCCGCCAACGGGCTGGTGATCGCCACCGGCGCCGTCACCCTGGCGGTGGTGGCGCTGCTCGTCAGCCCGCCCCTGTTCCACCAGCATGTGGGCCAGGCCCTGGGCCCCGTCAGCGGCGTGGTCGCTGGCCACCTCGATCGGGCCCTGAGCACCGCCCTGATGCTGTCGCTCGCGATCGCCGTGGTCACCTCGATCGCCGCTGCGCTGACGGTCAGCTGGGTGCTGTCCTCACGAATCGCCCGACCGATCGAGGAGCTCTCAGAGGCGGCGACGGATCTCAAAGGCGGGGACTTGTCGGCTCGCGCTCCGCGCCCGCCAGCCGACGACGAACTAGCCGACCTGACCAACGCGTTCAACGACCTGGCCGCAGCCCTCGAGCACACCGAGGACACCCGCCGGCGGCTGCTCAACGACCTCGCCCATGAGCTACGCACCCCGCTGTCGACCATCCAGGGCTACCTTGAAGGTCTCGCCGACGGGGTCGTCCCCCCCGGACCCGCGACCTGGGAAACCCTGCAGGACGCCGCAGGACGGCTGCATCGGCTCGTCGACGACGTCGCGCTCGTCTCCCGCGCCGAGGAAGGACGGCTCGACCTGGACCGCCAGCCGACCCGAACGGCCGATCTGGTCGCGACGGCCATCGCCGCCACCCGCGAGGCCTACGCCCGCGCCGGTGTCGAGCTCACCGCCGAGGAGGTCCCCGATGACCTGCTGTCCGCGAGTGTCGATGCCGACCGCATTCAACAGGTGCTCGGCAACCTGCTCGACAACGCCCGACGGCACACCCCGGCAGGCGGGAAGGTCACCGTCCGTGCCCGTCCCGCGAACGGTGATGTGGCTATCGACGTGACCGATACCGGACAGGGCATCGCCCCCGATCAACTCCCTCATGTCTTTGAACGCTTCTACCGCGGCGACGGCACCCGCCGGTCAGGGACCGGCAGCGGCATCGGCCTGACCATCGCCAGAGCCATCGCCTGCGCCCACGGCGGCGACCTGCGTGCAGCGAGTCGGGGTCGCGGGCACGGCAGCACGTTCACCCTCCGTCTGCCACGCAGCTCTGTACCGCGGGGCGGGTAACCAACCCCCTCCCTGCGCTCGTGCAGCTGCTGCGCCCCTGGCGGATGGGGGGCTGAGGGGTCTGGTTGTTCGTCGGTGCTGCCACAACTCGGCGGCTCGACAGATGCCCGCCGCGGGGTTGGTGAGGTCGGTAGGTGGGTGCGCTGCCCCGGTCGATCAACCCACGGGAGCCTGTCGAGCGGTGAGTTCTCCGGACAGTTCCATGGCGCGGGCGACCCGACGGATGGCCATGCTCAACGCGGTGTCGCGCCAGGTCGGGAATGGCGCGGCCGCAACGCGCTCCCAGGTGTGATCGAGCCGGTCGAGGACCCGTCGGCGTTCGTCCGCCTCGGTCCAGGCCAGCCGCTGGTGGTTCTGGACCCACTCAAAGTACGACGAGATGACACCGCCGCCGTTGGCCACCAGATCGGGCACGACCGTCACGCCCCGGTCGTGGAGCCGGGCCTCGGCGGTGGGCACGGTGGGTCCGTTGGCGGCCTCGACCACCAGTTGGGCGTGAAGGCCCTCGGCCACCTCGTCGGTGATCGTGCCCTCGAGTGCAGCCGGGACGGCGATGTCGCACGGCAGCGTGAGCACCGACCCCTCGAGCCGGTCGGCGTCGGGGTAGCTGGCCAGGTCGTGGCCCGAGGTGACCCAGTCCTGGACGGCTCGCGGGTCCAGGCCGGCAGGGTCGGTGATCGTTCCGGAGATGTCGCTGAGCCCGACCACCCGGGCGCCGCGGTCAGCCAACTCCAGGGCGGCATGGCTGCCGACGGCTCCGAACCCCTCGACCGTGACGCGTGTGTCCTTGAGCCGATGCCCGAGGTGTTCCCAGGCGCGCTGGGCGACGTGCGCGGCCCCGACGCCGGTGGCAGCGGCCCGGAACCGGCTGCCGCCTAGCAGCACCGGCTTGCCGGTCACGATGGCAGGGTCGGCCACGCCCGCCTCGGCGGCGGTGCGGACCATCCAGGCCATGGTCTGTGCGTCGGTACCGATGTCGGGGGCGGGCACGTCGACCTGAGAGCCGATCAGGGGCAGGATCGCCAGCAGGTAGCGGCGGGTGAGCTCGTGTCGCTCGCGCGCGCTTAACGCTGCCGGGTCGCAGTCGATGCCGCCCTTGGCGCCGCCGAACGGCAGCTGGTGCAGCGCGGTCTTCCAGGTCATCAGCCGTGCGAGGGCGGTGACGTCGTCGAGGTTGACACCCTGCCGGTAGCGGGTGCCGCCCTTGGCGGGCCCGAGGGCGTCGGAGTGCTGCACACGGTAGCCGAGCAGCACGGTGGTCGATCCGTCGTCGTGTGGCAGCGGCAGCTCCACGGTGACCGACCGGGTCGCGCAGTGCAGGGCGCACACCGTGGCTTCCGGCAGTGCGAGATCGGCGGTGATCCGGTCGAAGCGGGCGTGCTCCCACGCCAGAAGGCCATGCGGCGCCGTGCTTGTGGCGGCCGGCATGACCGGGCAGTCCGTCCCGGGGTCGGGCGTCATCTTGGTCTCCTCGTCTAGTCCGTGGACCGGGACAGGAAGTCGCGGCGCATGCCCAGCGCCTCGTCGGTCCGCGCGATCGAGGTGGCGGGGTCCTCGACGGTGCCGGTGAGCGCCCGGATCGCGTCGATGGACTCGGGCACCACGATGGCTTCGTTGTAGACCTGGTACGTCAGGTAGGCCTCGTCACCCTCGACGGTGAGCACGTCCTCCCACACGGCGACCTCCCACATGTCGCCCCGCGGACGGTGCAGGTCCTTCATCAGCTCGACGGTGGTGTTGAGCGCGACCAGCCCGTCGGCCATGCGGATGAACGCGATCCGCGGGGCAGCTGCCAATGCGGCGATGATCTCGTCGTGGGTCGCGGGGCGGGTGAGCCGCAGGGTCCAGTAGTGGTTGTGGGTCTGGGTGTGGGCGGCCTTGGCGGCGATGGTGACCACGTCGAGGTCGGGCAGCACGGTCTTCGCGTCGGGTCCCTGGTGGCTGGGGATTGTCGGTTCGGGCACGATGGTGTTCATGATCCCGCCGAGGTGGGACTCCCACGGGTCGGTGGCGCGGCGGATCAGCACCCCGCGGGCGGCGGCGAGCAGCCCGGCATCGGCAAGCGCACCGATGACCCGGACGATGGAGGTGGTGTTGCACGACACGACCCGGGTCGCGTCACGTCCCAGTGCGCTGGTGTAGTTGGCCTGGGCCACGAAGGAGTGGCCCGTGGCGGTGTGGGATTCGCCGCCCTGCAGCACCGCCTTGACCCCTGCGGTGCGGTAGCGGTCGAGGTTGGCGGCTCCGATGTTCTTGGGGGTGGCGTCCACGACGGCGTCGACCTGGCCGAGGAGGTCGTCGAGGTCGCCGGCCAGCGGGATGCCGGCGTCACGCATCGGGCCGGCGGCCTGGCCGGTGGCGGCGAACATCGGGATGCCGTTGACGGCGGCGGTCTTGGTGCGCCAGTCGGTGGCGAGGTCGGCGACGCCGATCAGGGTCATGTCGGGCTGGGCGGTCACGGCGTCGGCGACGCGTTTGCCGATCACGCCGTAGCCGTTGACGGCCACACGGATGGTGTTGGTGGTCATGTTGGTTCCTTCGTCTATTGCGGGGGTCAGGATGCGAGGTCGGGGGCGGGAGCGGCGTCGGCGGGCTGGCCGGGCCGTTCTGCGGGGGTGTCGGTTGGCAGGTCGGGTAGGCGTAGGCGCTTGAGCAGGAGTGCGTTGACGGCCACGATCAGGCTGGAGCCGGACATCGACAGGGCGGCGATCTCGGGGCGCAGGACCAGCCCGAACGCGGGTTCGAACACCCCGGCGGCGATCGGTAGTGCGATCAGGTTGTAGCCGATGGCCCAGCCGAGGTTCTGGCGCATCTTGCGCAGGGTGCCGCGGCCGATGGTCAGCGCGACCGGGACGTCCAGGGGGTCGGAGCGCATCAGCACCACGTCGGCGGTTTCGATGGCGACGTCGGTGCCGGCCCCGATCGCGACGCCGAGGTCGGCCTGCGCCAGCGCCGGGGCGTCGTTGACGCCGTCGCCGACCATCGCGACCCGCTTGCCGGCCTGCTGCAGTGTGGCGATCTTGGCGGCTTTGTCGCCGGGCAGGACCTCTGCGATGACGGTGTCGATGCCCAGCTCGGTGGCGATGCGGGTGGCGGTGGCCTGGTTGTCGCCGGTGAGCATCACCACCTCGACCCCGGCGTCGTGCAGCGCCACCACGGTCGCCGCCGCCGTCGGCCGGGACGCGTCGGCGATCGCGACCAGCCCGGCCGCGGTCCCGTCCAAGGCGACCACCACGGTGGTACGCCCACCCGCGGCGAGCTCGTCACGGCGGGTCGCCAGGCTGTCCATGGCGACCTGCTCGCGGTCCATCAGCCGCCGGTTGCCCACTGCCACCCGGCGGCCCTCCACCGTCGCGATCGCGCCGTGGCCGGGGACGTTCTCACACGCCTCGGCCCGTACCGCCGGGACCCCGGCGGCCTCGGCGTGGCGGACGATCGCTTCGGCCAGGGGATGCTCGGACTCACGCTCGACCGCCGCGACCAGCCGCAGCAGGTCGACCTCGGCGATGCCGTCGGCGACCACGACGTCAGTCACCTCAGGCTCGCCCTTGGTCAGCGTGCCGGTCTTGTCCATGACGACGGTGTCGATGCGGGCCGCGGTCTCGATCGCGGTGGCGTGCTTGAACAGCACCCCCCGGCGGGCACCCAGGCCGCTGCCGACCATGATCGCGGTCGGGGTGGCCAGCCCCAGCGCGTCCGGGCAGGTGATCACCACCACGGTGATCGCGAACAGCATCGCCGTCCCGACCGTGGCGCCGGCACCCAGCCACCAGACCAGGAACGTGCCGGTGCCGCCGATCAGCGCGACAAACACCAGCCAGAACGCAGCCCGATCGGCCAGCCGCTGGCCGGGTGCCTTGGAGTTCTGCGCCTCCTGCACCAGCTTGACGATCTGCGCCAGCGCCGTGTCAGACCCGACCTTGGTCGCCCGTACCCGCAAGGTGCCGGTGGTGTTGATCGAGGCGCCGATGACCTGCGCGCCTGGCTGCTTGCCCACCGGCAGCGACTCGCCGGTCACCATCGACTCGTCGATCTCAGAGGCGCCCTCCTCAACCACCCCGTCGGTGGGGATCTTCGCACCGGGACGGATCAGGAGCAGGTCGCCGACGGCTACCTCGGACGTGGAGACCTCGACCGGCTGGCCGTCGCGCAGCACCACCGCCTGCGGTGGGGCGAGATCCAGCAGGGTGCGGATGGCGTCGTTGGCGCCGCCGCGGGCGCGCATCTCAAACCAGTGGCCCAGCAGCACAAATGCGGCCAGCACCGTCGCCGCCTCGTAGAACACCTCCCCGCCACCGGTCAGCGTGATCACCAGCGAGTAGCCCCAGCCGGCCCCGACCGCGACCGCGACCAGCACCATCATGTCCAGCGTTCGGGCCCGGAGCGCCCTGACCGCCCCGTCGAAGAAGATCCACGACGAGTAAAACACCACCGGCAAGCTCAGCAGCAGCGCCCACACGTCCTGCCGCAACCCGAACGGCACCGGCACGTCAAGCCCAAGCACCTCGCTGCCGATCGGGGACCACACCACGATCGGGAGGGAGAACAGCAGCGCCACCAGGAACCGGTTGCGCATGTCGGCCACCATCGCCGCCATCGACAGGCCGCCGTGGCCACCGTGCCCCATCGCATCGGCCGGGCTGCGCAGCGCCTCGCCGTCGGCATCCGCGCCATGCCCGGCATGCCCGGCATGGTCGCCGTGGCCAGCCGCGACCGCCTCGGCGTGACCGCGCTGGGTGGTCGACTCCTCGGCCATCGGGTCGCACACGTGAGCCGGTACCGACCGACCCGCGCAGTGCATCCCGCACTCCCGCACCCAACCGACCAGTTCCGCCACCGTCGTGACGGTCGGATCGAAGGCGACCGTGGCGCTCTGCGCCACCGGGTTGGCCTCCACCTCCACCACCCCCGGCCGACGCGACAGCTCCGCCTCCACCACCGCCTTCTCACTCGCCCGGTACATCCCGGTCACATCCAGCACCACCCGCTCGGGTGGCCGTGTCGTCATCGTGTCCATGTCGGCTCCTCCTGTAGATCGGATTTGGGCACATCAAGGCAGCAGCCGGGGTCGTGCGCGCAGTGGCGATCACCACGCGCGCCCAGGTCGCCGCGTGGTCGTCATCGAGCACAAGCCGCGTGACAGCAGCGGCCACGGCCCGGTCGTTGGTCCCGGCGGCGACGACCGCGGCCATCAACCGCGGGTACTGCCCTCAACTGAGGCACAAGGAAGCCGGCGGCTTCGCCACACCGGGAACGGCCCGTGGGAGCCGGCGCACAGCGCGTCCGACACCGCCGGAAGGCCCCGGCGGCCCTGCGGACGCCGGCCTTTGTGAGGCAGTCCTCGCAGGTCTGCCGCTGCTCCGGGTCAGCGTGGTCGCGCATCGGTCGGTCCTCTCGCTGCGGTCCGGGCGGCGGTCAGACGTTGATGGCGATGGTCGTGCGGCTCCTCGTCGTGGGGGGGAATCTCGGTCGGTTCCGGCCGGTCTGGCTGTGGCTGGTGGTGGGTGCCATCGCTGCTACGGCCGTGGCCGCCGTGCCCGCGGTGCATCCGCAGGTGCAGCCACACGAACCCGGCGACGAGCACGATCGTCACCCAGTTCTCGCTCAGGTAGTCCAACATCTTGGCTCCTCACGTCGGTAATGATCAGCATGGCGGTGCGTCCGCCTGCTGCCATCCGCAGGAACCCTCAGTGCGGGTGCGGGTCAGCCGCAGTCCACGGCCGTGTGTGCATCGCGACGGGTCGCAGCGACGGCGCAGACCGACCGCGACCCTCGCCGCTGCGGGTAGGCTGGCAACCCCCCGCCGGCGCGAGCGCGCGGGTGGCGGTGGCGGGGCGCGGCGTCTGTGATCGGGGGCGGTGGCGGGTGGGGGGTGGGTCAGGTCGGGCAGCTCGCGTCCGAACTCGTCTGTTAGGCTGACCCAGCTTGAGCGGCCACCCCTGGTGCGTTGAACGACTACGACGGACTCGGAGTCTCGTGGAGGACCCGTTAGTGCAGCCAATGATCGTCGTCCGGGAGTAAGGTCATGGTAGACGCCGCGATGTTGGACAAGATGGCGCTGGGTCGCGGTTTCATCGCCGCGCTCGACCAGAGTGGGGGATCGACACCGCAGGCGCTGGGGCAGTACGGCGTACCGGCGGAAGCCTACGCCGATGACGATGAGAGGATGTTCGACCTCGTCCACCGGATGCGATCGCGCATCATCATCTCACCGGCGTTCGCGGGCGACAAGATCTTGGGGGCGATCCTGTTCGAAGACACCATGGATCGGGACATCGCCGGCGTGCCGAGCGCCGACTACCTGTGGAAGACCAAGGGCGTCGTGCCGTTCGTCAAGGTCGACAAGGGGCTCGCCGACGAAGCCGACGGGGTGCAGTTGATGAAGCCGATGCCGGATCTCGCTGCCCTGCTCGACCGGGCTCGCGAAGGTGGGGTCTTCGGCACCAAGATGCGTTCGGTGATCAGGTCAGCCGACGTCAGTGCGATCGAACGGGTGATCGCGCAGCAGTTCGAAGTCGGTCACAAGATCAGCGACGCAGGTCTGGTCCCGATCCTCGAGCCCGAGGTCGACATCCACAGTCCGGTCAAGCAGGCGGCCGAGGAGTTGGTGCGCACGAGCCTCCTCGGGCACCTCGATGACCTGCCCGACGATAGCCAGGTGATGCTGAAGCTCTCGATACCGTCCGTGGACGGGTTCTACACGCCGCTGATCGAGCATCCACGCGTACTGCGCGTCGTCGCCCTGTCCGGCGGCTACAGCCGCGACGAGGCCAACGAACGCCTGACCCGCAACCCTGCTCTGATCGCTTCGTTCTCACGTGCTCTGATCGGCGACCTCTCAGCCGACCAGAGCGACGAGGAGTTCGATGCCGCGCTGCGAACGGCCGTTGACACCATCCACGCGGCCTCCATCACCTGACCTCCAGTCACCTCGTGGTGACCAGCGCGCGGGCGAGCAGCATCGGCTCGCAGCGGATCAGGATCGGTTTCTGGCGTTCACCGTCCACAGCCGCGCTTGTCACCGACCTCGTGCTCGACCCCGTGGCGGCCGTTCGGCCCCGCTTGACAGCATCCAACCGCTGCTCGCCGCGACGGTGTGACGAACCGTCTGCACGCCACACACCCAGGACAACCGTCGGTGTTCCTGCGCAAACGAGGCAGATCCTCGTGGTGCCGACCATGTGCCAAGGGTCGAGGAGCTCGAGCCCGATGACATCCGAGCCTGCTACGCATTGGGGTTGCGCGTGCTAGCGGCCATGCCAACCTCCGGGTAGGCGGCCACGCAGTTCCGGTCTGATGGCCATCTGATCTCCGGGCCGGCGGCCATGCCTGTGGCTGTTGAGGTTCCGCCAGCGATCGCCTCCGGCGGGGTCGGCTTGGTGTGTTCGAGCACCCAGCTACCCCACCGGAGGGATCGTGAAGAAGTCTGACATGAGATTCATGGACATCCTCGAAGCGTTCGATTTGACCAAGACCCCCCACTCCGCCGCCGTGCTGGCGGGGTGTGATGAGAAGACCGTGCCCGCTACGCCACCGCTCCTGATGCCGGCGCTAACCCGTTCGCCCCCATCGACCGGCCGTCACTGATCGATCCGTGGCTGCCCAAGATCGAGGAGTGGGTCGACGGCTCCCACGCCAAGGTTCGTGCCGACGTGGCGCACGACCGGTTGGTGGTGATGGGCTACACCGGCTCAGACCGCACGCCCCGTCGGGCAGTCTCGGCGGCCAAGACGCGATGGCGGGCGAGGAACCGGCGGACCTACCGGCCCTGGATCACCGAGCCGGGCATGTGGCTGCAGTTCGACTGGGGTGTGGGTCCCACCATCGCCGGCAGGCCGACGTTGCTGTTCTGCGCATGGCTTGCCTGGTCACGGTTTCGGGTGGTGATCCCCACTGGGACCGCACCATGCCGACGCTGCTGACCTGCCTGGACTGGCCGGTGCGGAGCATGGCGAGGATGACGTTGCAGCGGCGTCGGGCGAGGCAGATGAGCGCGGCGTTGTGGCGTTTGCCCTCGGCGCGTTTGCGGTCGTAGAAGGCTTTGGAGTCGGGGTGGCGGAGGGAGGCGAAGGCGGCGAGGAACATGGCGTTCTTCAGCCTGTGGTTCCCGCGTCGGCTCTTGTCCTCAGATCGCATCGAGATGCCCGACTGCTTGGTGACGGGGGCGAGGCCGGCGTAGCTGGCGAGCTTTGACCCGGTGATGAAGCGGCTGCCGTCACCGATCTCGGCCAGGATCCGTGCGCCGGACCTCGACCCGACCCCGGGCATGGTGATCAGCAGTCGGCCGAAAGGGTGGGCTAGGAAGACCTCCTCGATCTCTGCGGCCAGCGCCTCGCAGCGGGTGTGGGTGCGGTCGACCTCGGCGGCGAGGTCAGCGATGACCCGTCCGAGGGTGGTCTCGGCGGGGAGAATAGGGGTTTGGGCGGGCAGCGCTGCGATCACCGCGGTGGTGACCTTGTCGGCCAGCCGTGGTGACCGTCGCGCGATCTTGCGACCTATCGCGGCGCGGCCGGCCGTCCGCAGCCGCGGTCGGGGTGGGGTAGGCGGCGAGCAGGTCTCTGATGCCGGGCTGCAGTCGTTCACCGAGCGGCCGCTCCAGGGCAGGTGAGACGCTGGTCAGAGCATCGCGGAGCCGGTTGGAGAGCCGGCCGACGTCGGTGGCGAGGTCGCTGTCGAGGCCGTTGAGCACTCGGAGCTGGTCAGGGGCAGCGGCGCACCCCACACACCGGAAGGACGGACGTCATGAGTTCACGAAAGCAGAGCATCGCCAACCCTGAGCGGGGCGCCCGGGTCGTGGTCGGCGCCGGGCTGGCCGTCCTGGGGGTGGTCGTGTTCACCGGCGGCCCCGCGCTCTGGGCTTTCGTCGGCGCCCTGCTCGCGGTGGCGGCCGGGCTCGACCTGGTCGTCACCCGGGGCCCGCGGCTATTGCCCGCTATCTACGTGACCGCCACCACCAACGCGGTGGAGCACCTGTGACCCGCGGGTGCACCGCACGTTCTGGGCGCTCGTCGCCGTCGCCGTTACCGGCGGGCTCTCCACGGCGTGGAACGCCCGGTCAAGCCCAGCCGCCGGCTCGCCGTGGCCGCCGCATCCGTGGTGCTTGTGGCCTCTGCGTTCCTGGCCCTGCGGATCCTGTTCGTGGTCGGCCGGCGGGCTCCGGCCCGGGGACAGCCCAACCGGGAGTGAACGCCCGGACTTCCCAGTCCCTGGTGGGTGGGGACGCCAGCTGCTGGGTCACCCCGAGCGCCGTGCCCATGGGCAGAATCGCACCTCGTGCAACGGGGCAGCGTTGGGACGAACGTGGCGCACACGGCGGGCCGGTGGAGTGGAATGCTGCTCCTCTCGTTCCGACAGCGCCATCGGAGGGTGCCGGCGATGCTGCCGTCGTGCCTGTCCCACTCGATCGACTCCACGTCGCCGGGCTGGACCTTCTCCAGTCGCGAGCGCGGGATCTCATCGGTGGACTCGCGGGGACAGCAGCGGGCCGATCAACCACGACACGGCGACTGGTCGCCGTTCGAGCCCGAGCGTGGGACGGGGTGCCGGGGGCTCATGGTTGGCCTTGGCCCAACATGCGGTCCATCGCCGCCACGTGGTCCTCAAGGGCACGCAGGAACGCGGGGTTGCGCGACTGCCACAGCTGTGGGTCGGTCACGTCGTAGGTGAACATCGGCCCGGAGGCGTCCGGGGTCGCCATGTACCGGGTCATGTCGTAGGCGTCGTGCAACTGCTCCTGGCTGTGGCCCATAGGATGGCGTCGAGGCCCCACCAGTTCTCCAGCGTGAACAGCCACCAGAACATCCACAAGGGGCGGGTCACCTCGATCCCCTCGACCGGGGTGGGTCCGAGGCCAGGCGGGAACAGCGCGGCAAGCACGATCAGCACGCCGACGAGGGCCAGCCCGAAGGCGCCGAGGCGGCGCAGGTGGTGGGTGAACGATTCGCGAGGCTCCGCGGGAGCGTCGGCGATGGCGGGGTGCGGGGAGACCCCGTGGCGCTTCACGAGCAGGAAGTGAACCGCCAGCGCCCCGAGGATCAACTCGGGGATGATCGCCACGTGGGCGACGTAGAGCCGCACGATCAGGGGCAGTTCAGCGGAGAACTGGGCGGAGAACCAGAACCCGGCGCCGCCGAGCAGCTCACCGATCTCCAGGTTGTGGGCGAGTGTCTCGAAGCCGTCCTGATCCCACTTGATCACCGTGCCGGTGAAGAGCGCCCCGATGACCAGGGCGAACATGGTCACCCCGATGAGCCAATTCGCCTCCCGCGGACGCTTGGAGGACCCGCTGAGGAACACCCGCAGCAGGTGCAGGCCGGCCAGCACGTACATGGCCTGCGCGGCCCAGAAGTGCACACTGCCCACCAGCTGACCCGACCAGACGTCGTCGGCGATGCGCCGGACAGACGCGTTGGCCTGCTCGTCGAGCAGGGTTCGCGCCTGGTGCAGGTCACCGGCAGCGAGAGCGTCGTCGGCGTCGCGCACCAGCGCGATGTCAACGCCTTCACGGTTGTCGACCTTGAGCGCGTCGCCGACCTTCTCCCGGGCCGCCTCCACGTTGTCGGGCGTGTTGACGATCAGGGCGATGGCTTGGCGGACCAGTTCGCTGGCCACGGTGCTCTCGTCGGGTTCATCCGCGCCGGCCTGCGAAGCACCGAATAGCACCGACCCGGTCAGCACTGCAACGAGCAACACCGCCCTCAGTTCCGTGCCAAGGCCGCCCGCATCCCTGTCGTAGACTGCTGCTAATGACCCAGAGCGACGACGCGGGGCGGTCGGGAACAGACCGGTGGCGCGGCGTTGTCGTCGCCGTGGCGATCGTGGCCGTCCTGATCGCCGCCTACGTCGCGGTGCGAAGGTCAACAGATGACACCGGCTCGACCCGCGACGACGAATCGGTCGTGTCGGTGGAACGCGACTCGTCGAGGAGCTTCGTGGGCCTGGATCCCGGCGCTTTCGCCGGCCGCGTCGCCCGACCGTCAGCGTTGGTCGTGAACGTCCACATCCCGTACGAGGGAGAGATCGAGGGCACGGACGCGTTCATCGCCTACGACCGGATCGTCGGCGACAGCCGGCTCCCAGCCGACCATGACGCCGAGATCGTGCTGTACTGCCGCTCGGGCCGAATGTCGGAGATCGCCGCGGCGGCACTCGTCCGTGCCGGGTACACCAACGTGGTCGATCTGGAGGGCGGCATGGACGCCTGGGCGGCGACCGGAAGGCCGCTGCGCGGCGCACCTGCCACCGGCGGTTGAGCGGCGGTCGCCGCCCGCTGGCCCGCAATCACCGTGGTTCGCCGGTCACGTCTGCCGGGGCGGTGACGAAGCCGTCTCGGGTCCGGGCCATGCCGCTACCACCGTCCGGGTCTGCGGTGACACCGAGCACTTGGTGCAACCCGAGGCCCCCGTCTTCGAACCCGAGGGCCGAGCCGGCCATGTAGATCCTCCACACTCGTGCACGGCGCTCGCCTACGAGGCGGACGGCGTCGTCCCAGTTCGCCTCGAGATTGGCGATCCAGTGTCGCAGCGTCGTGGCGTAGTGCTCGCGCAACGACTCCACGTCGCGCACCTCCAACCCGGCCGCCTCCATCGCCAGGACGGTGTCGCCGACGTCGAGGAGCTCGCCGTCGGGGAACACGTAGCGCCCCATGAACGAGCGCCGTCCCAGCTTCGACCCGCCGACGCTGGAGATGGCGTGGTTGAGCAGGCGACCCCGCGGTGCTAGGAGCGCCGCCAACCCGGAGAAGTACTCCCCGATGCGCTCGCTGCCCACGTGTTCAGACATCCCGATCGAGGAGATGGCGTCGAAGCGCTCACCGCGAACGTCGCGATAGTCCTGGAGTCGGATCTCCACCAGATCGGCCACCCCGGCCTCGATGACCCGTGCACGGGCGGCATCGACCTGCTCGCGGCTGATGGTGACGCCGACGACACGCGCACCGTAGGTGCGAGCGGCGTGGATGGCCATCGACCCCCACCCGCAGCCGACGTCGAGGAGCCGCACCCCGGGGCGCTCGTGCAGACCGAGCTTGCGGCACACCAGGTCGTGCTTGGAGGCTTGGGCTTCGGCCAGGTCCGTCGACGGGTCGTTGAACCGGGCGCAGGAGTAGGTCATCGCCGGACCGAGCACGAGGCGGTAGAACTCGTTGCCCACGTCGTAGTGGTGGCTGATCGCGCTGGCGTCGCGCGCCTTGGAATGTCGCAACCCCCGCGGGCGGGCCTCCTCGGGCGGTGGCGGCAACGGACGGCCGATCGCACCCACCTGGCGTGCAGCGCGCAGCAACGCCGCCACGTGGCGGGGCCCGACCCGGAGCTGGGGATCAGAGTCGCGGAGTGCGGCCACCGCCTCGATGACGTCACCGTGGATGTCGATGTCCCCAGCGACGTAGGCGCGCCCGACCCCGAGCTCACCCGGTGCCCACAGGAGGCGACGGAGCGCATCGGCCGACCGGATCCGCACCACGGGACCATGCGGATCCCCGGCGACGCTGCCGTCCCACAACTCCACACGCACGCCGACCCCGGGTGCGTACGCGTCCAGCAGCGGCCCGATGACCGCAGTCAGCGGACGCCCCGGACCCACACCGCAATCTCGCTCCCGATCGGCAATGATTCTCGTCTCCGCCATGTCGGACTTCGTGGCGGCCATGTCGGACCCTGTGGGGATCAGAACGTCTCGCATGTCAGTGCTCCTCTGGTTCAGCTCGTCCTCCACTGTGGCGTTGGCGAGGCGAGAGGCCATCGGGACAACCTGCGGAATCGGTCTGCGGCTAACCCGCATGGGCGGATCGTCGCTGCACACGTCTGGACGTCGGGCGTCTGCGGGAGCGCAGGTGCCGGAGTCAGCACACCGATGACCGGCATCCGGGCAGTCAGTACCGTCGGCCCAGAACTCCGGCACTGCTCCAGGTCTGGATGAACGGTCACCGCAGCGGTGAGCGACAGCCGGCGTGTCGATGCCCGCCTCCAAGAGCGCCTTGTGATGACCACCAAGCCACTCCTCGTCGACCGCAGCTGGCAAATCACAGCCGACGGCGACGCCTACCGCCGCGTCGTCGCCTCTCAGGAACCGCAGGCGGTCGCCGAACTGCATACCATTGAGCGAATCGTCGATGACGACGTGATCGTGATCGCAGCGGTTCAGCACCGCCCAGCGCTCCCGCCTCCGTCGCCGCTGATCCCCGAGTGACCGACGTTCGCCGCCTCGACAGCGACCCACATCCCCGTAGGTGCGGGCCCAAAGACGGCTCGCAGGAGTATCCCTCATGGACGACATGACCGGCGCTGACGACAACGCCCCGGAGGATGTGCCGGGGAGCCTGACGCTGTCGGGGGCGGTCGCGCTCGGCACCGGCGTGATGATCGGTGCCGGAATCTTCGCGCTCACGGGGCAGACGGCGCGGCTGACGGGTGACTGGTTCCCGCTCGCCTTCGTCGCGGCGGCCGGGGTGGTGGCTGCGAGTGCGTATGCGTACGTCAAGTTGGCGAACGCGTTCCCGTCCTCGGGTGGGATCGCCATGTTCCTCAAGGAGGAGTACGGACCCGGCACGGCGACCGGGGTGTTCGCCATCTTCATGTACGTGTCGATGGTGATCAGCGAGGCGCTCGTGGCGAGGACGTTTGGCTCCTACCTGCTCCAGATCGTCGATCTCGAGCCGGTGTCGTTCTGGGTGCCCGCGTTCGCGGTGGTGCTGCTCGTGGCTGCGTTCGGGGTCAACGTTGCCGGCAACCGGGCGATGCAGGTCACGCAGCGGGCTATGGCGGCGGTCAAGATCGTCGGTCTCGGGATCTTCGCGGTGGCGGGCCTGTGGTTCGCGTCGGCGACCGAGTTCACCAGCGGCGCCGGGGGCGAGTATTCGGCGTCGCCGGAGGGCTTCCTGGCCGCGGTCGCGCTGGCGATCCTCGCCTACAAGGGGTTCACGACGATCGCCAACAGCGGCGGTGAGCTGGTGGATCCGCACCGCAACACGGGGCGGGCGATCGTGATCGCCCTGGCGATCTGCACCGTGGTGTACCTGGCCATCGCCGCTGCGGTGGCGGGCAACCTGAATGTCGCCGACATCGTGGCCGCCGAGGACTACTCGCTGGCCGAGGCGGCTCGCCCCGCGTTCGGTGATGGTGGCGTGACCGTCACCGTCGTTCTGGCCATCGTGGCGACCGCCTCGGGGGTGATGGCCAGCGTCTTCGCGGCGTCCCGGATGCTGGCGATGCTGACGCGCATGGCCCAGGTCCCCCACCGGCACGTCGGCATGCCCGGCACGGTGCGGACCCACACCACCGTGTACACCGTCTTCTTCGCCATCGCGCTTGCGGCCACGCTGGACCTGCGCCGGATCGCAGCGCTGGGCGCCATCTACTACCTGATCATGGACATCGCCATCCAGTGGGGACTGCTGCGACACCTGCGCCGCCGAGTCCAGCACCGCGCCGCCATCGTGGTCGGTGCCCTCGTCCTCGATGTCGTCGTGCTCGGCGCATTCGTGTGGGTCACGGCGTCAGTCGATCCGCTCGGCCTGTGGGTGGCGGCCGCGGGCATCGTGCTCGTCGTGCTCGGCGAGCGGCTGTTCATGCGATCCCATACCCGACCCGACGGCACGATGGACATGTGAACTCCCGACATGCCGCTGATCCTGACCGGTGAGGGCGACCTCGGCCTGTTCGCGACCGACCCGGAGGTGGGCAGCCGCACCGTCACCGCGGGTGATCGGTCGCGCCCCGACCGATCGCGAGATGACACGCTTGCTTGGCAGTTGGCGGTGATCTTCGTGTCCGTCGCTGCGGTGGTGTTGGGCGTGACGGTGGTGGTCCTCGCCGCCGCCGATCTCGGCCTCACCGTGCTTCACCCCTCCCGGCGCGGCCTGCTCAGCCGTCATGTCGAGCATCTGGCTTGGGCCGGTGTGCGCAGGCTGACCCGCCTCGGCGGGCGGGATCGGCTGTTGAGCTTCGGCGGCCCCGCGGCGATGGCCGCGGATCTACTGGCCTGGGTCTTCAGCCTGTGGCTCGGCTTTGCGCTGATCCAGCCCCCGTCTGTTCACACGTTCCGCTACTCGCCGGGGTGGCCAGGGCACGAGGGCTTCGTGGAAGCGCTCTATCTGAGCGGGGCGAGCCTGACCACGGTCGGGTTCGGCGATGTGGTCGCCGGCAGCGAGGTCCTGCGTCTGGTCACGATACTGGAGGCGGCGAGCGGGCTCGCGGTCATCACTGCCGCGATCGCGTACGTCACGGCCGTCTATCCGCGCGTGTCGCTCGTGCGCGTGGCGGCGTCCTGGGCAACCGACCTCCAGGCCGACACGGAGGAGGGAGCGGCGCGGTTCATCTGCCACGGCGGTCGGGACGAGGTGGCGCGTCTGCAGCGCAATCTGATCGAGATCCATCAGGATCTGCTTCGCTTTCCGGTGCTCTACTACTTCCACGCCGGCGTACCGGGAGAGTCGACTGCATCCCTGCTGCGGGCGGCGGCGCTCGTGTGCACCTATCTGCGCTATGGCCTGGCTTGGGAGGCGGTGCCCTTCGCTGCCCTCTACGGCCCCGGCCTCGAACGGACGCTCGAGCGACTGCTGGACGACTATGCGCGGGAGTTCAGGGGCGCGCATCTCACCGAGCGATCGCTCGACCAGCATGAGGCGCACGCCCGGTTGCATCGCCTCCGTGAGGATCTCCGCCGCGTCGCGCCTGAGTCGGTCAGCAGCGAGCCCGGCGTGCCGCCCGATCTCGCGCGCTTCCTCGCGCACATCGACACCTTCCTCCTCGAGCTGGGACGAGTCCACCGCCATAGCGCGGCGCCGCTGTTCGGAGAGCGCTGATCCACGACGCCGCTGTCGTCAAGTCGTCTTGGGCCGGATGCCCGTTTGTCACCTGCCACCACGATGGGACCAGGGTGTTGCCAGTTGCTAGGGACCACCTCGGCCGGGGTGAGGGTCGTAGTAGCAGGGTCATGAACGCGATGACGGCTGTCAACGATCTGCCTCCTTGGTG
>NZ_CAXQBR010000089.1 GCF_964222135.1 Euzebya sp. | reverse complement strand
ATGACCCGGCGGCGGGCATCGATCAGGGGATGGGGAGAACTGGTGGCCGCCCGTGGGGACCTTCTCGTGGCCACCGGTGGGGACATCTGATGTCCGCCAGTGGGGAGGTTCTCATGTCCGCCGACAGGGTTCCGAAGACCAGGTCGACGCGACGGTCGACCGGGCGATCTCTGGCGACGTAGACGGGGAACTCGGCGAGGTAGCGACCGCGCTCGATGCCGTACAGGTAGACGAGCGGGAGCTGGTGCTCCCACGCGCGGCGGAGCGCCCGGTTGGTCCACAGCTCCGGGTCATCGCCCTGGTAGGCGTAGGACAGCCGTGTCGCGTCGATCCAGTCGTCCTCGTATGGCGGCGGCTCCCCGGGCTTCGGCGCGGTGGTCATGACCGACAGGGCCGCCTCGAGCGACCGCGGCTTCCAGATGCCGAGGCCGTGGGACATCACCGCCAGCTTCTGGCCGTCGACCTCGGTGCCTCGCTGGAGGAGCGATGCCGGCAGGGAATCGGGGTGAGCGAGCTGGGCCTGGCGCAGCCACTCGAACACCGCCGCCCTCGCGCGCGCCTCCCAGCCCAGGTCCACGTGCGCAGTCTGACACCTCGTCCGATGCCCGTGGGGCTCTCGCTGGTGACGGCGACGGCGGGTGGTGCGACACTGCGACGTGCGGGGCGAGGAGGTGGGACGTGACGGCCAGGGAGGAGGTTCTCCGCGCGGCTCGTGCCCTCCACGGCCGGGGTCGGGCGGTGTTCTCCATCGGCGAGGTCGTGCAGATGGCACGCGACCAGGGCGCGGTGTCAGCAGACGTGACGCTCCGCACCCACGTCGTCTCGTACATGTGCGCGAACACCGACACCGAGCAGGGTGGGCGGTGGCCCGATCTGGTGCGCGTGGATCGCGGGCAGTACCGGCTGAACGATCCCACCCTCGGAGCCGCGCCCCCGAGGAACGATCCGCCGCCCACCGTCGCGCCGGCGGACACCGCGGACCGCGGCCGGGCGTGGGACTGGGAGGGGAACGTCCAGGCGGTCCTCGTCCAGCACCTCCGAGGTGACGGTTGGACAGTCATCTCGGCGGCCGACACCGAGAGCGGGCAGCAGGGTGTCGACGTCCACGCCCGCCGTTCGGGCCAGGACCTGTTCATCGAGGTGAAGGGCTTCCCCTCCTCCACCTACGTCCGGGGTCCCAAGCGGGGTGAGCCGAAGCCGACGCGCCCGGCCGTGCAGGCCCGCCACTGGTACGCGGGGGCGCTCCTGTCGGCGGTGCTCCTCCGCGACGCGCACCCGGACGCGCGCGTGGGGATGTGCTTCCCCGACGCGCAGACCTACCGGCGCCTGGTCGCCCGGAGCCGCCGCTCACTCGGCGACCTCGCCATCGAGGTGTGGTGGGTCGGGGAGGACGGTGGCGTGTCCTCCGGTCTCGACTGATCCAGGCCTGCTCGTACGATGGCAGGGTCGAGTTCCTGTGAGTTCATCGACCCCCGGGCCGGAGGTGGTCATGTCGACCGAGCGCAAGACGAGGATCCCGTTCGCCAAGAAGGGTGGCTACCCCTCCTCATCCAAGCCGGCTGCGGAGCTCAGGCCACCTCCTCCCGGTCCTGCACCGGGTGCACGTCGTCCGGAGGGTTCCAGCGGGGAGCGACCGGTGGCCGGCGCCTCACGGTCTACGACAGCAGGTCCTCGAGGAGCATCCGAGAGCGGTCGCTCAGCGGATCGTCCGGGAAGAAGCGGCTGACCAGCGCGATGACGTCATCGACGGCGTGGACGTCGAGGTGGGCGAGCAGCAGACGGATGTCCTCGGCATCCCGAGCGGACCGGGCCGCACGGACCTTCATCGCCAGCAGGTGCTCGGCAGGCGTGCTGAGGACCCGCAGGTTCGGATGATCGAATGCCGGCGTTCCGCGCCCTGCCCGGCCGGAGACGTACGTGCTGGCCTGGTCGTCCAACCACGACCGCGGCAGGCCGAGTTCCTGAGCGACCTCCAGGGCGGCCTCGACCATTGGCCCGTCAGGTTCGAAGACCGCGTCGACGTCCCGCGTGGCCGCCCGATCATCGAAGACGAGCACCATGGCTGCGCCGCCGAAGACGTGCACCTCACCGACGACCCCACGACGAGCCAGCTTCTGCGCCAGCGATCGGAACGCGTTCAGCAGGCGCTCTCGGTCGAGGAGCGGGTCAGCCGTCACGCCGCCTCCAGATCTGCCCGGTCGATCATGATCCCCCGCCGGCGGTAGGACGCCGGTGAGTGGACCAGCGCCCGGGTGCGAGCCGACGGCAGGTCGCTGACCCACCAGAAGCCATCCACCACGCGATCCGCGGACTGCGACCAGGCTGGCGGTCGCAGCCCCTCGCGCAGGCAGAGGTCCTCCGCGACCGCCGCGAGCAGTGCGTCGTACCGCTGGTCTCCCGTCCGTGCAGGCTCGGCCATGACCAGCAGGGGGAGGGCGTGGTCGTCGTCCGCGGCTCCCCGCAGGAACTCCAGCACCAGCCGGAACCGTCGGTGCTCGTCGCTGGTGGCAGCGACCTCCCGCGCCACATCGGTGAGGCGGAACATGCGGGGATCGGGCTGTGCCTCGAGGATCAGCTCGTGCCCGGTCGCTCTGACCATCCGGTCGAGCACCGGCACCGTGGGCTCCCGCTGGCCCGCTTCATACGCGGCGATCGCCGATTGGCTGGTGCCGGCGAGCTCCGCCAGCTGCTGCTGTGACAAGCCCGCTGCACGTCGAACGCTCCTCAAGAGGACGCATGCACTGCTTGGCAAATCCATATACCTGATTGTAGATACTGAGCGGATTGTAGAGACCACCGACGGGCCGTCGCCGGCGATGGCGGCGAGGGGCGCTGTTCGGTCCGTCGCCGTGGCAACCCTCGGACGACGGCACCACCCTCCGCGTCTACGAGGAGTTCGGCACCAAGCAACCGGTGGCCGAGTGGGCCGCCTACCTGGCCAGCCACCTCCTCGGCACCGACAGCCCGCGATTGCACGGCCGCGTCCTGAAGGGCTTCACCTACGACCACGCCCTCGGGCAGGGTCGAGGTCCAAGGACAAGCCCATGGGGACCGCTGGACGCTCATCGCCAGTCGCGAGGGTGTCGCGGTCGAGTGGACCCAGATGCCCTGCGCCTCCTGCTGGGCCGAGGTGCTGCTGGCCGTCCGCCCGACGCAGGCCTACCGCTTCGTCCACCCCGTCCGTGCGGCGAACCTGATCGACGGCAGGTTCCCACGGTTCGATCACGAGGCGATGGAGGAGGAGTGCCTGTCCCGCACGTGGTCGCCGATCGGGCCGACACGGCGCGAGGTCGTCTGGCCATCGGCACCTCGCTGGTTGGACGAGGACTGGTGGGTCGACACCGACGTCACTCCCGACGCGGTGCGCTTCCGCTGGGGGGACGAAGCTGACGACGACGCCTGGTCAGGGTCGAGGTGACAACCGCTCACCGCAGGCCGGGCACCATTCGAGCTGGTCGCCGAGCAACGTGGTCAGCTCTTTGAGCTGCACGGTGTGGACCTGACAGTCCCGACGTCGGAGGTGGGTGCGGATGGTGTCCACGATGAACCTCGCGCGCTCCACCGCAGTGGTGCCATAGCCGCGCTCGGTCGTCGTGCCCTCGGCGATGACGTCCCCTCGCTCGATCTCGCGCGGTTGGAAGCTGGCGGGGTCGTCGAGGTCACCTCCCGTCCAGGTCTTCACGTACCTCCCCGAGGGACGCAGGTCGAGCTCGAGGCGCCACAGATCACTCCGTTCACGGAAGTAGAAGGAGTGCCCGTCGACCTCGCCCGTCCACTGCTCCGGTGCCATGCCGCCGTGGCTGTGCACGGTCACGCCGGGGTCGCGGTCCAGCCACGCGGCCAGCTGCTCCTCCTCCGCCTGCTGTCTGCGGGTGAGCTCCTCTCCCCGCGGGGAAGCCCAGAAGGCGTCCAGCTCTGCCATCCGTCGCTGGTGGTCGGCGTCACGGTCGGCCGCCGTCTTGGAGCACGGGCAGGCGAACCCGAAGTCGTGCAGGTCGTCATCGGGCAGCCGGGGGTGGCACGAGCATGCGCACCGCTCGCCACGTTCGACATCCCGCCAGTCGAACAGCGCGTCGAGGACGACGCTCACGACAGGCTCCACGGGGGCCGTCACGCCGTTGGCATCGAGCACCGAGCCCAGATGCTCCGAATGGCGACGGCGCGCCTCCCGTCGTAGGCGCTGGACACGCGCCCGGTGTTCGGCTGCACCGGGCAGGCCACCGACCTGCAGCAGGTGCAGCTCCGGTTCCTCGCTGTCCATCCCGCCAGTCTGACAGAGGCTCCCGGTCTCAGGTGCCGCCCGTCCGGTCGAGGAGTGCCCGCAGGTAGGGCAACGCGGCGCGGTCCTTGTCCCGGTCGGCGGCCTGCTTGGATTCGATGATGTCCCGCAGGGACGCCACAGCGGTCAGCTCGTCGGGCACCAGGGACACCTCCACGGCCCCCGCCCGGAGCTGGGCGAACCCGTCCGGGAACCCGGCAGGGGTGAAGGTCAGGTCGAGATCACCCGCGTCGGTGGTCAGGTCGAGCATGTGCGGCTGGGCGGCGTGGAAGGCACCGTCGATGGGGAGGACGACCGGTGCAGGCATCCCGGTGCGCGTAGGGGGTCGTACGCGGGGGCGGTCACGACGCGGCGCGTCCGCGGATGGCCGCCAGTCGTCGGGCATCCCGCGCCATCGTCTCGACCCGTCGGGCCGGGGACAGGGCGAGGCGGGCGTCGATCTGGGCCCGGTCGACCCCGTCATCGCCGGCGCGCAGCGCGTCCTCGACGATCGTGCGCAGCGCTTCGGCTCGGCTGATCCCTGCGGCGCCGGCCCGGGCATCGAGGGCGGCCAGCAGGGGGTCCGGAAGCCGGAAGGCGATGCGCTGCCCCACCTTGGGGCGTCCTCGTTGCGACATGTGCCGATCATCGGCGTCGGGAAGTGGCCTCGCCGGCGTCCTCGGGGATGTCGGCTGGTTCAGCGCCGCATGCGCCCCACCAGCTCGTCCAGGCTGGCGGTGAACGTCGCGGGATCGGCGTCGTGGCTCCACCCGTGTCCGCAGAACAGGCGGTCGAAGGTCAGGCCCGAGGCGGCGAAGCGGTCCAGCGACTCCGCCTGCGCCTCCCAGGAGAACCAGCAGGCGTCGCGGAACGCCATCAGCCGCTCGCGTCGCGGGTCCCACGCCAGCGAGTCGCCAGAGAACAGCAGGTGCCCGTCGACGTGGTACAGCACGCTCCCGCGGGTGTGGCCGGGCACCGGGAACGCGGTAACCCCGGATGCCACCTCGACGGGATCGGTGCCCTCCAGCAGCCGGTCGGCGTACGGCGCCGCACCCCGGTCGGCGGCGTGGATGACGACCTCGGCGCCGAAGTGCGCGGCGTACCGGTCGGCGTCGGCCACGTCGTCGCGGTGGGTCAGCAGCACCACGTCGACGCCCCCCAACGCCGCGATCGGGTCGACCAGCTGACGGGTCCAGCGGGGCGCGTCGACCATGAGGTTCGCACCGTCGCGGACCACCAGGTAGCTGTGCGCGCCGAAGGACTCCAGCGCGTTGTGACCCAGCCGGTGCACGCCGTCGCCCAGATCGTGGGGGAACACATCTGCAGGTGGCTGACGCGACGTCTCGTGCCCCACCGATCGGGTCGGGCAGACCAGCACCGCTCGCCACGCCATCGCGACCTCCGCCTCGGTGGTCGGCTGGCGGGCGAACACCGACACGCCGTCGTCGGGGTTGCGGACGATCAGGCCCGGGGCGACGTGCCGGGCGGCGTCGCAGTCGATGCACCGCTCGTCGACGAACCACGGACCGGGCGCCCCGGCCGGGTGGCGTTGATCGAGCCGAGCCATCGCGGCCGATCATCGCCGGATCACCCAGATGCTGCCAGGGGAGCGCCTCCCGGCCGGAGTACGTTGTCCACAGGCAGCGATCGATCTCGTAGGCCTGCCCGCCACCAGCCGGCACGATCGGAGGATGACGACGATGAGCGACGCGTCGGTGCTGCGCGACCTCCCCGCTGAGGTCTTCCGCCCCCTCCAGCGGGTGGAGTTCCAGGCCATGGTCGAACGTGGGATGTTCGACGGCACGCACGTCGAGCTCGTGGGAGGCGTGCTGGTCGAGATGAGCCCGCAGGGACCACCACACGTGTGGATGATCGTCCGCCTCACCAAGCTGTTGGTGTCCGCGCTCGGGGACGACTACGACGTGGGCGTGCAGACGCCCCTCGCGGTCGATGACATCTCCCTGCCCGAGCCGGACTTCTCGGTGCTCACGCGCGGGCAGTCGGGCTACCCCGAACAGGCGGCCCTGGTGATCGAGGTGTCGGCCAGCAGCCTGGCGTTCGATCTCGGTGTCAAGGCGCGCCGCTACGCCGCCGCTGGGTACCCCGAGTACTGGGTGGTCGACGTCACGTCCTCCTGCATCCACGTCCACCGCGCCCCGTCTGCCAACGGGTGGGGGCGCGTCGAGGTGGTGCGGGACGGCACGCTGCAGGCCACCGCGGTGCGCCAGCTCAGCCTGGAGGTGCCGGCACTGTTCGCGACCTGATCGCCTGGGCGCCTACAGGCCCGCGTCGTCCATCCGGCGCAGCATGGCGATGCGGCGGTGGTGGTCGGTGCGGACACGCTCGACCAGGCGGTGGTAGCCGTCCAGGTCGTCGGCGGCCTCGTGCAGGTCGCGGAGGTGGAGGAGCAGGCCGACGACCCGGTTGTACGCCGCCTTGCTGGTCATGCGCAGCGTCTCCTCCAGCTCCCGGTGGTGGACCTGTGCGGCACGAGCCGGATCGAACGGCGCGATCGCCTCGGCCAGCCAGCTCCAGGACCGCCTGTCCGCGCCGCGCTGCTCGGCGACGTCCCAGGCACGCTCGACCTCGCCGATGTCGAGCAGGATCGCCACCACCTGGTCGACCGGGGCGTCGGCGACCAGCTCGTCGAGCACGGCGTCGCGCAGGGGGGCAGGCAGTCCGGCCGCCTCTGCGGCGGCGGCGAACGCCCGCCAGCCGGCCGGCGTCGGGGCGGCCCGCAGGTGGGTGCGGGCGATGTCGAGGGCCTCGTCCACCTCCCCGGCCTCACGCAGCGCCTCGGCCGCGGCGACCGACAGTCGAGGATCGGCCCCGACGGCGAAGGCGTCAAGTCCCTGGCGTACCCACCGCACCGCACGGTCGGGTCTGCCCATGGCCTGGCAGCGCTGGATGAGCCGCGCGTAGCCGTAGGGGTGGACCAGGTCGCGGCAGGAGGCGTGCTCGAGCAGCTCGACGTCGCGGTCGTGCTGGGCGATCGCCTGCAGCACGGCGGTCGGGGCGAAGGCGCCCGGAGTGTGGTCCCAGCGGCCCGCCGGTGGCGGCAGGGCATCGAAAGCCGCACGGGCGAGGGCGCGGTAGTGGGCTCGTCCCTCCTCCCCAAGGTGCTCGGCGTAGTCGGGGTAGGCCTGCACGAACCCGTCGAGGGGATCCATCTGCGCGAGGCGCCACAGGACCTCGGCCAGCCGCTTGGGGCGAGGCGGGTCTGCCGCGACGGCCCGGCCGTGCACCGCCCTCGCCGAGTCGAAGAGCCGGTTGAGGAAGCCGTTGGAGGAGTCGTAGCGCTGCACCGCCGTGTTGAGGTCGGTCAGCACCCGCGTCGTGTCGGTCACCGTCCCCGTGGGGTCACCGGACCGGATCCGATCGGAGATGGCGGCGAGGCGCTGTTCGATCCGTCGCTCGTAGGCGACGGCGGCTGATCGGCGGGTGGGCATCGGTGGGCGGTGGAGCTGGGGACGACGGGCCGTCACCCATCATGCCGGTCATGACGGAGCTCGAGGATGGACACGCTCGTCAGGATCTCCGTGACCCCCCTGCATGTTAGGATGCAGATGCATGCGCACGACTGTCGAGCTGGACGACGACACCCATGCCGCGATCAGCGCCCTGGCGCGCCGGCGCGGTGACCGCGGCCTCTCCACCATCGTCCAGACGGCGCTGGACCTGTACCTGAGCTCGCTCGACGCGGAGGAGATCGATGCGACGTTGGCGCTGCGGGGGTCGGTCAGCGAGACGTCGGCAGCCCAGATGCTCGAGGAGATGACCAGGGTGCGCAGCGGATGGCGATCGACGGCGTAGTCGTCGACACCGATGTCGTCATCGACTTCCTCCGCGGACGTGGAGATGGCATGGCCGTCGTGGAGGACCTGGTGCGCGAGGGCCGTTGCCTGGTGTCGGCCATCACCGCCTACGAGCTGTGGTCGGGTGCGCGGATGGATGCGGAGCAGGAGGCGGTCGCGCGCTTCTGCCGACCACGGACGCTGGCGTTCTCGCGTCAGACCGCCCAGGAGGCCGGCCGTCTGGCCAGGACGCTGCGAGCCGCGGGAACGCCGATCGGCGTCGCTGACACGCTGATCGCGGGCCTCTGCCTGGAGCGAGGGGTGGCGCTGGCCACCCGCAACCGGCGTCACTTCACGCAGGTGCCCGGACTGGTGCTCCACCCCGTCTGAGACATCGAACACCCGCGGTCGGTTGTTGATAACTCGTCTTGACACTTGCAAACTGGTGTTGACTTCGGCCATGGATCACATCCCATCGCTGCTGTCCCCGTACGAGACCCCGCCGATCCGCACGGCGGACGACCTGCACCTGCACTGGCGTCGGCTCATGGGCGAGCTGGGGTTCGCCACCCGCTGCCTCTGGGTCACCATCCTCGACCCGCTCGACCTCGTCGTGCCCACGCTGCCCAGGCTCGAGGACCTGCCGGCGGCCCCGCCCGAGGCGGTGCTGCGCACGTTCGTGCACGCCCTCGCCGAGGCGCTCGGCGGAGCTGACGGCCGGTGGTCGGTGGGCTTCCTGCTCTCCCGCCACGACCCGCCATCGGTCACCGCCAGCGACCTGCGGTACCGCGACGTCCTGCGGGCCGCCGCGCGGGCCGAGGGGATGAATCTCCGGCCGATGCACCTGGCCACCTCCGACGCGGTGATCGGCTTGGACGTCGCGGAGGCGGCATAGGGTGAGCACACCATGGCCGACCTGATCCGCCCGGATGACGGCGTGCGCGTGCGGGGGCCTGCGCAGGTCGGAGTTCGAGGCGATGGTCGACCAGGGCCTGTTCGAGGGCGAGGCCATCGAGCTGCTGTCCGGCGAGCTCGTCGAGATGAGCCCCCAGGGCAGCGCCCACCGATGGGTCCTCGCCCGCTTGACCGCCATCCTGGCGCCCCTCATCGCCGACGGGTACGAGCTGGCGGTCCAGCTGCCGCTCGCGGTGGACGACACCTCCCTGCCGAACCCGACGTCGCGGTCGCCGACCCCTCGACCCCCGCGGGTCATCCCCGCACGGCCCACGTCGTCATCGAGGTCGCGGTGACCAGCCAGCGCCTCGACCTGGTCCACAAGGCCCCGCTGTACGCGGCGGCGGGCGTCGAGCTCTACGTCGTGCTCGACCTGCCGGCGCGTCGAGCGGTCGTGCACACCGGACCGGGGCCCGAGGGGTACGCGACCGTGCAGGATCGTGGACCGGCGGACGACGTGGAGGTGCTCGGCATCACCGTCCCGCTCGGCGAACTCCTCCGCGCCCGCTGAGCTGATCGGCCCCTCCTCAACTCTCGGTGCACTGACCGTGGTCAGTCCGGTCGCTCGGGGACGACGGAACGCGCCCGAGCCTGGCCTTCCCGGAACTCTCGGTGCACCTCGAACGGCCCGCGACGTCGAGGGACTGCACTGAGAGTTGGAGGGGGGCGGCACGACGTGACCGGCGACCGGCCACACCCGGGTGCGGCGCGGAGTATGGTCGCCGGTGATGGGCGGGACCATCTGGACCATCGGGCACAGCGCGCACTCGGGTGAGCGGCTGCGCGCGCTGCTGGGCACGGTCGATGCGGAGGTGGTGGTCGACGTCCGCTCCGCGCCGTACTCGCGGATCCACCCCCAGCACTCGCGGAAGGCGATGGAGCCGGCGCTGCGAGAGGCCGGGATCGACTACGTGTTCCTCGGCCGCGAGCTCGGCGGCCGGCCGCCCGAGCCGGAGCTCTACGACGCCGCGGGTCACGTCCGCTACGACGCGCTCAGCACCACCGACCGGTTCCTCGCCGGCATCGACCGGGTCACCGCGCTGGCCGCCGACGGGGTCACCGTCCTGCTCTGCGCCGAGGAGGACCCGGCCGGGTGCCACCGACGGCTGCTGGTGGGACGCGTGATGGCCGAGCGCGGGGTGACGGTCCGCCACATCCGCGGGACCGGGGTGGTGGAGGGGGACGAGTCGATCGGCGACCAGCTGTCCCTCTTCGGCGGGTGGCGATCCGTCGCGCCGATCCCACTGCCCACGAGCGCGAGGGCCGCACCGTGACGACGCTGTACACGATCGGGTTCACGCGGTCCTCCGCCGAGGACTTCTTCGGCCGGCTGCGCGACGCCGGGGTCACCCGCCTCCTCGACATCCGGCTGAACAACCGGTCGCAGCTGGCGGGGTTCTCGAAGGCCGGCGACATCGAGTTCTTCCTGCGCGAGCTGGTCGGGGCCGACTACGAGCACCGGCCGGACCTGGCGCCGACGCAGGACCTGCTCAAGGGCTACCGGGGAGGGGACGTCGGGTGGGAGCCCTTCGCCGATGCGTTCCTCGACCTGATGGCCGAGCGCCGGATCGAGGAGTCGGACCGGACCCGGTTCGAGGGAGGGGCGGTGCTGCTGTGCAGCGAGCCCACCGCCGACCGCTGCCACCGCCGGCTGGTGGCCGAGTACCTGGCCGAGCGCTGGTCCGACCTGGAGATCGCCCACCTGTGAGGGACGTGCCGTGGAGATCCTGATCACCCACCTGACCCGGATGGACGGCGACCGGGTCTGCGTCGCGGGTCTGACCGAGGACGGCGAGCACGTGCGCCCCGTCGCCCGCACCGGACACCTCACCCGCGGGGACGCCGCGATCGACTTCCAGCTCGGCAACGTCGTCCGGCTCGGGAACCCGCGGCACGCACCCGAGAACGGGATGCCCGAGGACTGGCTGATCGATGTGGACGACAGCTACGCCGTGCGGACCGCGGACGACGCGGAGATCCACGAGCGGCTAGACGCCGTGGCGGTCGACAGCCTGGCGAAGGCGTTCGCCGGCCTCGAGCAGCACGGGCACAACCGGTGGGCCGCCCCGCCCGGTCGGATCTTCCAGTCGCTGGCGGTCGTCCGGGCGCACGCCTGGCGGCTGATCCCCCAACCGCAGTGGGAGCGGGCCGTCCTCGGCTACCGGGACGCGGGGCTGCCGGCGGTCACCCTCCCGGTCGGCGACCTGCGCCTGTTCCCCGAAGGGCACGAACTCGACTTCGGCGTGCTGCAGCAGATGATGGCGTTCCTGCGGATGCGCGACCCGGTGCTGGTCTGCGTCGGGCTGTCCCGACCCTGGGCGAACGACGACGGCCCTGAGCTGCACTGGACCCAGGCCAACACGCTGTGGCCCGACCGTGCCTCGCTGAGCGAGTGGCTCCGCGAGGCGGGTCGCGAACGACTGTCCCGCACCCGACCGCCGACGCTCCGCACCGGGGACCAGTTGCGCGAGTTCTTCGACGGGCTCGATGCGCAGCAGGTCGATGGAGACCCCGAGGAGGACTGGGCGACGGCGAAGGCGCGGATCGCCGCTTCCCGCACCGCCGGCCTGCCACAGGACACATGATCTTCGTCGACACGAACGTCGTCATGTACGCCGTCGGACGGTCCCACCCTCTGCGGGCAGCGGTCCGGGAACGTCTCATCGAGCTCCCCCTCGGGGTCCTGGCCACCTCTGCGGAGGTCATGCAGGAGCTCATGCACGCGTACCTCCCCGTGTCCCGGCACATCGCCCTCGACGCGGCGTTCAGGCTGATCGGTGACCGGATGACCGTCTGGCCCGTCGAGGAGGACGACGTCCGGGGGGCGCGACGACTGGCCAACACGCACGCCGGGCTCGATGCACGCGATCTGCTGCACCTCGCCATGTGCCGGTCACGGGCGGTGGACGAGCTGTGGACCTACGACCGGGGGCTGGCCGCGGCGTTCGCGACGTAGGGCCGGGTGGCACGCGAGGAGATGGATCGTGCACCCGTCACGCGAAGAGGCTGCCGTCGTCGGCCTCCTCGTCGGCTGGTGACGGCGGAGCCACCTGCCTGGCCGTGTCGACCCCCTCCACCCGCTCCCGGGCCGTCCCGTCCCAGCGCCAGCGGCTGACGAGCACCGCGTCGATGCCCTCCCTGCGGACGAGGTGGCAGATCGACAGGCCCGGCACCTCGGGGTAGCAACCCCACTCCCGCTCGCTGGTCAGCACGCAGTCCAGGTCGAAGGCGGTCAGCAGGCCCATGCAGGACCGGCGGGCCCGGTCGTCGACGCCGGCGAAGGCCTCGTCCAGCAGCACGAGCCGTGGCGCCTCAGGCCGGGCGGATGAGTAGTGCGACGCCGCCGCGGCGAACAGCGGCAGGGTCGCCGCCAGGACCCGCTCACCCCCCGACGCGGGCCCGGACGCCCGGCGCCACCCGTCCGGGCCGCCGCGCTCGACGACGAAGGAGAACCACCGCCGGTAGTCGAGCGCCCGGGCGAGGTGATCGGTCCACGTGCCGTGCTCGTCGGTCTCGCGGGCCCGCTGGATCTCCGATTCGAGCAGCTCGCCCAGCACCGCCCGCTGCTCCGCACCCCACAGCTGGTGGGTCTGGCGCAGCACGTCCAGGGCGGACCGCAGCGACGTCGGCGCCGCCGGCGCGGGCACCCAGCGCAGGCGGAGGGTCATGCCGGTGCTCGTCGCGCACGCCTCCAACTGGGCGTTCATCGCCTGCACCCGCGCTTCGGCGTCGCGGATCCGCTCGCCGAGCTGAGCACCTGCCTCGTCGATCAGGTGGTTCTCGATCAGCTCGCGCTCCTGGGCGCTGAGCAGCAGCTCGCGCTCGTCGATCTCGGCCTGCAGCACGCCGGCCAGCTCGTGGGCCGCGCCGGTCCGCTGCCAGTAGGTGACGCTGACGACGAGCAGGTCGTCGGCCAGGTCCTGCTCGGCTCGGCCGCCGTGGACGCTCAGGTCCGACTGCAGCTGGGTGACGGCCCGGGCGATGCTGCCCTGCACGCCGTTCCACGCGTCGTCGGATCCGTCGACGTCCGCCAGGTCGTCGCGGAGCTGCCGGGCCCACCGCACCGCGGGGTCGGCCGCCCACGACGGCGGTGGCTCGACATCGGGCAGGGCGGCGGCCAGCACCCCGCGGTCGACGGCGCGGCGCAGGGACTCGACCGCCGCGTCCCGTTCGGCCCGCTGGCCGTCGCGGTCCGCCTCGAGCCCCTCGATGCGACCCTCCAGACGCCCGACCTCCCCCGCCGCCGTCGACGCGGCTTCGCCCAGCTCCTCCAGCCGAGCCCGCACCGTCCGCAACCGGGCCTTGGCATCGGCGAGCTCCTGCTGGGCCTGCTCGACGGTGGCACCGACCAGTGCTGCGAGTTGCCGGGCTTCGGCGTCCAGCTCGCTGTGCTCGCGGGCGGCGCGGTCGTGCTCGGCCTGCTGCCCGGCCAGGTCGTCCTCGGCGTCTGCCACCGCGACGACCTCGGCGGACAGTCGACGGGCGGCGGCCACCGCGTCACGACACGCCGGCCAGGTGGTGCTGCCGAGGTGCACGGCGAGCTCGTCGATCCCGCGGGCGATCCGGTCGAGCTGGTCGACGGTGACGGGCAGGCCGAGCGGGACCGCGGTCGTGCCGCAGGCCAGCTCGGCGTCGCGGACGGCGCCGACTGCCTCGTCGAGCAGGTCCTGTGCCTCGCGGAAGGCCGCCTCGGCGCGCTCAACCACCACCGCGGCGGCCCCCAGGCGATCGCCGGCCTGGCGGACCCCGTCGGCCTCGGGGCGACTCGCGAGCTCGGCGTCGAGCCGGGTCTGCCGCGCGACCAGCCGCTCGGCGGCGGCGTCCAGGGTCGCCAGCTGGTCGTCGAGGTCGGCGACGACCGCGTCGAGCTCGGCGATCCGTGCCGCGCGGGCGGCCTGGCGGGCGGCGGCGCCGATGTGGACCGCCTCGGGCTTCGTCCACGCGCCTTCCACGACGCCGATGTGGTAGCGGCCATCGGCGGCGACCCAGGTGTTGGCGGTGGCGGCACCCCAGCCGATCCCGGCCAGCAGCCGGCGGACGGCGTCGACCCCGACCGGCTGGTCGGCCACGCCGTCGAGCACGTCGGCGAGCGATCCGCCGTCCGGCTCGCCGTCGAGGGGGACGAGCCCCGCGTCCCGCCACGCTGGGTCGGCCAGGCCGCCGTCGGGGGTGACCCAGGCGTCGAGCAGCCCCGCGCCCTCGAGTGCCGCCTCGACGCCGGCGCGCTGGTCCGCGGGCACCCAGTCCTGGAAGTTGACCAACCGCCACAGCGGCGCGCCGGGCCGTCCGTCGCGGCCGTCGACGTCCCGGGCCGGTGACGGCGCGGGGGTCGGGTCGACACCGGCGCGGAGGCGGGTCTGCTCGTCGACGGCGTCCTGTCGCTGCGCCTCGACGTCGGCGCGTGCCTGACGGATCTCCAGGCCGCGCTCGGCGAGGGTCGCGGCGGCGGACCGCCCGGCCGTGTCGACCGGTCCCGCGAAGGGGTCCGCGCCCGTCGGCTCCTCGACCCAGGCCGACAGCGCGTCGAGCAGCCCGACCGGGTCATCCAGGGCCACCTCGGTCAGCCCGGCCACCCACTCCTCGGTCGCGGCGACCAGAGCCTCACCGCGTTCGGCGAGCACGTCGCGGGCGTCGTTCAGCGCCTCGGCGGCCGCCGAGCGCTCCCGACCGGCCCGGTCGCGGTCCTCCTCCCGCCGATCGGCGTGTTCCTTCGCGGTGACGACCTCCTGGGCCAGGCGGCGGACCTCGGCCACCACATCACGTCGCCGTCGGACCGCGGCGTCCACCTCGGCAGCCGCGCCGTCGACGTCGATCACCCCGACCGACCCATCGGACCCATGCGAACCCCGACCCGACCGGTCAAAGGAGTCCGCGAGGCGCCGTCCCTCCCCCTCCCCCTCCGCCAGCGCGGTCAGCCGCGCGACGACCGGACCGACGTGCGTCGCGACCGGCTCTCCCAGGCCGACCGGGTCGGCCAGCAGCGCGGCGCGGTCACCAGCGGTCACCGCGCGCCCGGCCGCATCAGCCAGGGTCGCGGCCTGCTCGTCGCGTGCGCGGCGCCTGGTCGCCAGCCGGTCCGCGGCGGCGTCGAGGTTCCGGGCGGCCAGCTCCACGGCTGCTGCAGCCCGGTCGGCGGCGGTCCGGGCGTCGTCGAGGCGGACGGCGTCCTGCATCGCCGCGCTGCGCTCGATGGTCGCCTGCGCCACCTCGAGCTCGCGGCGCTGGCGCTCGGCGTCCTGGCGGTCCGCGGCGATCTGCGCCCGGGTGGCCTCGGCCTCCTCGAGCGCCGTGCGGGCGTCGCGGAGGGCGACGCTGGCCCGCTCCCACGTCGACTGCTGGCTGCGGACCGCTGCCTCGCGACGGTGGAGGGCGGTGCGGGCGTACCGGCGGTAGACGTCGGCGAACCGCTCCAGGGTCTGGCGGGTCTCGGCCAGGTCGGTCAGCGCCTGGCGGTCGTCCTCGAGGTTGCGCATCGCGTCGGCGACCGCCGCGATCACCGCCTGGTCGAGGGGTGGCAGCGCCTCGGTGAGCGCCGCGTCCAGAGCCGCCTCGTCGGGGCGGCGGGACAGCTGGGGTTGGCGCAGCTGGATGAGCAGCGAGATCATCGCGTCGTACCGCGCGGACCCCAGCCCGAAGAGGGCCTCGTCGACGGTGCGGCGCCACTGCTCGACCCCCTCCACGATGCGGCCGTCGGCGCCGAGGAGGTCCCGGAGGCGGGGTTGGGACAGGGCCAGGCCGGTGGCGTCCACCAGGTGCAGCCCCTCCCCCATCCGCAGGGAGGTGATCGCGAACCACTTCTTCGCGATCCCGCGGCCCTGCACGGCCTTCATGCCGCAGCACAGGGTCGTGGTGTGCGCCTGGCCGTCCTCGTCGACCCGCCCGAACTCGATCCAGGCGTAGCCGAGGCGGTCGGTGTGGCGGCCGCCGAGGAGCAGGTTCCACTCCATCCGCTTGCCGGGGTCGCGGTCGGGCTCGACGCGTTGGGCGCTGGCGTCGCCGTCGAGCAGGTACGGCAGCGTCAGGGCCAACACCTTGGACTTGCCGGTGCCGTTGTTGCCGCGCAGCAGCAGCCGGCCGTCGTGGAAGGCGAACTCCTCGGTGCCGTAGTGGAACAGGTCGACGAGCCCGAGCCGCAGCGGCGTCCACCGCCGCGCGGTGGGTCGGGGCAGCGCGGGGTCGGCGGTGGAGGGGGAGGGAGGGGGAGGGGCGGCGTGGAGGTCCGTCATGCGAGGGGCTCCTGGACCGGGCGGCGGGGACGGCCGGCGACGGTCGGGTCGTCGGCGGCGAAGCGGTGGACGGCGGGTCGGACGAGCACCAAGGGGCCGTCCGGGGCGGTCTCGAGGGCGACCAACCCGAGCTCGGACAGGCGGGTGAGCGCGGTGGCGGTCAGCCCCCGCTCGGCCCCCTCTTCCCTGGCGGACTTGCGCCACCGGTCGCCATGGGTCGCGATCAGGCCGCGGACGTGGTCCTCGACGTCGGTGACGGGGACGGGTGCGGCGTCTGCGTCGTCGCTGTCACGGCCGGCCAGGTGCTCGGCGACGAGGAGGGTGACGTGCCCGTCGGTGCCGTCCTCGGGCAAGCCGACGTCGGTGGCGTCGCCGGTCGGGTCGAGCATCGCGATGCCCTCGGCGCGGACCTCCGCCACGAGCCCGCTGCCCTCGGCCAGGCGGCGGACCGTCGCCGCCCGTTGGGTGCGGAGGTAGTCGACCTCGCGGTCGTCGAGGTCGTCGAGGTAGACGACGGGGTCGTCGAGCAGCCGTCGTCCCAGCTCGGTGCGCGCGGCACGGGCACGGGCCTCGGGCGCGTCGACGACGGGACGGTCGACCAGGGCGGCGACGCGGTCGGCGTCGCCGGACGCGGTGATCGTGGAGGGCCCGCGGTGGGCGGCGAGCAGCCGACCGAGCACCCGCCGGTTCACGTCGTACAGCGCGTCGCCGGCGGCGTCGATGTAGGCCTGCTCGTCCCCGGCGACCTTGGCGATGACGTGGGTGTCGAGCAGCAGCCGGACGACGGCGACCAGGTCGCTGCGCTGGTCGCGGTGGCGCAGGTCGAAGTCCACGCCGAGGTCGCCGTCGGCGGCCTCGGCCAGCAACTGGTCGGCCAGCCAGCCGAGGGTGAGCTGGGTCTCCGCCCGCTCGATGACGGCCAGGGCGAGGCAGGTCAGCACGTACCGGCGGCGGATGAACGGGGTGCCGTGCCGATCGGTGGCGGGACGGCTGGCGTCGACGGTGGCGGGCGGGTGCTTGTGCAGGCGCGCCACCTCGGCGTCGACGGTCAGGACCCAGCCCGTCTCGGCGGTGAACCACTCCCGCAGCCAGTCGCGGTGCCGTCGGACCAGCGGGAACCGGGCGTCGGCGGGGGTCAGGACGGGCTGGCGGAGCAGCGCCCGGACGGCGGCCTGGCGCTCACGGACCTGGTCGACGTCGACGTCGGCGGCGGGCATGGGGTCAGACCCCTCCCTGGGGGATCAGCGTCAGGACGTGGTCGGGGCCGCGGAGGGTGCCGCCGGGGGTGCGGATGGTCGCCCACCCGCCGTCGGGGACCGGCTCGAAGGTGAGGGCGAGGGACCCGTCGAGGCTCTCGGTCCGCACCGTGCCGCCCTCGGGTGTGGTGGCGGCCAGGGCGTCGCTGAGCAGGCCCAGCAGCACGTCGAAGGCCTCGCGGTCGAGGTCGAGCTCGGACAGCCGCAGCGGCGTGTGGCGCGGCAGGGCGTCCAGCGCCCGCAGGTCGGCGCGCTCGTGGGCCACCAGTCGTGCGAGCTGCGCCTGGGCGTCGCGATGGTCGGCCACGGCCTTCATCCGGCCGCGGCGCTCGTGGTGACCGGTGGCGCGCAGCCGCGGGCTGATCCGCACCGGCTCGGCATCGCGCCACGACGTCGAGGGAGGGGTGGGCGCCTCTCGACGGCGTTCCAGCGTGTCGCCGTCGACGGTGAGGTGCCGGGCGCTCGACAGCCCGAACGCGGCGCGCCACAGCCGGTGGCAGGAGTCGTCGTCGGCGGCCTCGGCGAACCAGTGGGCCAGGGCCCGGTAGTCCGCGGCCCGGTCACTCCGTCCCGTCCGGCGCTCGTTCAGCGCGGCGGCGGCGGCGAGCAGCTCGCGGATCGCGGTGAGGGCCCGGCGGCGCAGCAGGTCTGACTGGGCAGGTCGGTCGTCGGCGCCGAGGAACCAGACGCCCAGCCCCTCCCACCGGCGCAGCCACGCCGCGGTGCGGCGGGCGGTCTCGGCGGCCAGCGGGTCCTCCACGTCGTCGGCCGTGCTGGGGTGGTCGGCGACGGTGCGGTCCATGCCGGCGGCGGCGGTGGGGTCCACGCCGGGGGCGGCGTCGACCGCCTCTCGGCGGGCCACGGCGGTGGCGAGCGGGGTCAGGTCGCCGACCGCCTCGAGCTGGGCGGCGATGCGGGCCGAGCGGCTGACGAGGTCGGTGAGGAACCGCTGGAGGTAGGCGAGCAGCCGATCCTTGTGGGCGAGGAAGGTGGCCTGGTCGCCGGCCGCGTCGATGGTCCGGGTCAACGAGGCCATGAACGCCGCGGCGTTCTCGCTGAGGGCTTCGAACACCCCGGTCAGGTCGCGCAGCACGGCGGCGGCGCGACCCACGTCGAGGTCGCCGACCTGCTGGTCGAGCACCAGCGCCCCCAGCGCGTCGAGGCCCCGTCCGATGTCCTCGAGGGCGACGGTCTGCAGCTCGGCCCGGCGGCCCAGGGCCGTGGTGTAGGTCCCGACGGCCCGCTCGGCGGCCTCGCCGGCGGGGGTGAGGGCGTACAGCCGGCGACGGCTGTGGAAGTCCTCGACCGTCGTGACCCGGTCGGTGTCGGGCAGGTCGCGGAGGTTGCCCCAGGCGACCAGCTGGCCGAGCTCGGCGTCGAGGGTCGGCGAGGGGCTCTCGGCGAGGTGGCGGGCCACGTCGTCGGTTCGGAGGTGGATCAGGTAGCGGTCGCGCTCGGCGGCGAAGACCTCGAGCACCGCCCGGTACCGCTCGACCTTGTCCGCGGCGAGGTGGGCGAGCGGGGCGAACCGACCGGTCGTCGCCAGGGGGTCGGCCACGTCATCGTCGGCCCCGTCGGGGAGGGGACGCGGGTCTGCGGCCCGGGTGCGATGCGCCACGTCGTGGCGCGCGTCCGCCGGCTGGTCGTGCGACGGCATGGGCTGCCGGGCGTGCTCGGTCTGCCCGGTCCGGGCAGCGGTGGCGATGTCGGTCCAGCCGCGCAGCTCGTCCGCGCAGGGCGGGCAGGCGCGGACGTGCGCGGTGACGTCGCGGTCCCGGTCCTCGGCCAGCAGGCCGGCGGCGGCGAGGGGGAGCAGCTCGGTGGGGTGGGCGTCCATGGGTCTCACCCCTGCATCGCCGCCCACGGGGTGGTGGTTCGGTGATTCCTCCGCCGACGCCGCTACAGGACGTCGCGGAGGCGCTCGCGGGCCTCGAACACCCGGCGCTTGACCGTCCCGACGGGCAGGTCCAGCACCGCGGCGATCTCGGCGTAGGTCATCTGCTGGTCGAACAGCAGCCGGAGGGGGTCCTGCAGCCGCGCCGGCAGCGCGTCGAACGCCGCGCCGAGCCCCGAGGACCGCGGGTAGCCGAGGAGCACCGCGGCCGGGTCGGCGTGGCCGGCTGTCGGTTCACGTGCGACGAGGTCGGGGGCCTGCCGGAGGTCCTCGGCACGCTCGTGGGCGAGACGCCGCGACCGGCTCCGCAGGAGCTGGCGCGCCTTGTTCCGCGCGATGCCGAACATCCAAGCCCGGACGGTCGCGAGGGGCTGGTAGCGGGCGGCGTGGGTCCAGACCGCCAGCCGCACCTCGGCCATGACGTCGTCGGCGGCGTGGTCGGCGCCGACCCACCCACGGACGGCACGCCCGAGGTCCGCGGCGTGGCGGGCCATGAGGATCGCGAGGGCCGCCTGGTCCCCGCCGGCGATCGCCTCGATCAGCCGCCGGTCCGGGTCCTGCGCGTGCGTGCGTCCCGCGTGGCGGTGGCTGGTGTGCGGGCGGCTGCTCGCCGAGCTCTGCGGTCCCACCCTGGCCTCTGACCCTCCCTCTGTTCCTGCGGTCGTGCCCCTCGCATCGCCGGGCGTCGCCTGCCGGTTCGCGAGCAGGTGGTTCGATGGGGGCGATGCGCGAGGAGCGTACCGACCGCCTGCGACAGGTCCTCGGAGGGCCGGCGCTGCACCGCCTGCGCACCCGGATGCGCGACCACCTGTCGGCGGGGGGCGCGCCCGACGGGACGGTGACGCTCGGTGACCCCTCGGACGAGGAGCGACGGGCGGTCGCGGCGCTGCTGGGCACCACGCCGTCCCGGGCCCGTCGCCTGCGGATCCCCCTCGACCGGATCGCAGAGGGGTTGCAGGGCGGCGGTCTGGCCGACTCCGTCGCCGAGGCCCTCGAGGTCCTCGACGGCCCGATCCCCGACCGGGCCGGTCAGCGGGCTGCGCACGACAGCGCCTGGGGAGCGGTGGTCGATGCGGCCCGGGCGGTGGACGACCGGGTGGCCTGGCTGGACGGGTGGGCCGAGGCGACGGCGACGTCCGGCAGGTTGCGGCGCGCGTCGGCCTCGGATCCGGCGGTGGCCCGGTCGCTGCTCGAGCAGCTCGAGGCGGTGCTGGTGCGCCTGCCCGTCAGGGGTGGGACGCGACGAGCGCGGTTGGCGAACGAGGCCCTGGGCGCCGCCCACGCCCTGGATGCCGGTACGCCACTGGCCGGGCTGGTGCTCGAGGCGATCCGCACCGCGGTCGGTGCGCCGCAGCTGCCGGGGGCGGAGGGTGTGCGGGAGTCGTGGGCCGCCATGGGCGTGCTCCTCGACGACCTGACCAGCCGGGTGTGCGTCCTGAACCTCCCGGCGGTGGGTGACGGGCCGGTCGACCGGCTCCTGGGCGCGACTCCCGGGCAACCGGTGTGGCTGACCCTGCGGATGCTGGTCGCCGACCCTCCCCGGTTCGCGACCGGCCGGTGGTTCGCCTGTGAGAACCTCTCGGTCATGGCCGAGGCGGCCGACGAGCTCGGCCGCCGCTGTGCCCCGCTCGTGTGCGTGGCGGGCAACCCGGTCGTCGCGGTCATGCGCCTGCTCGACCTGGCGGTCGCGGACGGGGTCCACGTCGCCTACCACGGCGACTTCGACTGGCCGGGCGTGCAGATCGCGGGGAGGGTGCTCGACCGCCTCGGCGCGTCCGGGTCGCCATGGCGGCTGGGTGCGACCGACTACACCGATGCGGTCGAGCGGCGGGCCGGGGATCTGCTGTCGCTCGGGCCTGCGACGAGCTCAACCCCTTGGGACCCTGCGTTGGCGGAGGTGATGGGCTACCGGGGCGTCGCCGTGGAGGAGGAGGCCGTCGTCGATCTGCTGATCTCGGACCTCGACGGGCGCGACGGCGTCCGGGCATAGTGCTGCGGTCAGAGGGCGCTCATCGCGTGCAACGGGTCGTCGACGATCATCTGCGCATCGCCGGTCCGCTCCCCGGCGTCCAAGGCGCATGCGCGTCGCGGCGGTGGCGCTGTCGGTCCTGCTCGTCCTCGGTGGGGCCGGGCCGGCCGCCGCTGCGCACCGGCCGGCACGAGCTGTTCCGGGTTGCCCGCGACCTCGGCTCGGGCGTGGACCTGCTCGTCGATGGGGACGCCGGTGACGTGAGCGACCCCGCCGTGTCCCCCGACGGTCGCCACGTCGCCTACGTCCGCGGGGGGACCGAGCTGTGGCTGCACGACCTCGCCACCGGCGCGCAGTCACCCCTCCCCCGCCACGAGGGGCTTCACCGCGACCTCGCCTGGACCGCCGACGCCGGCAGCCTGGTGTGGGAGTCCTACACCCAGGACTCCGGCTGCCACTGCGACCTCGCCGACCTCGTGGCGGTCGAGGGCACGACCGGCGTGCCCGTGGTCATCGACGACGCCCCTCCGACCGGGCTGGTCGGCCCCCTGGACCTGGCGGTGTCCCCCGGCGTGGGGGTCCGCATCGCCGGCCCCGACCGCATCGAGACCGCGGTCGCGGTGTCCCGCGAGGCGTTCGACCGGGCCGACGCCGTCGTGCTGGCCCGCGCCGACGGCTACGCCGACGCGCTGGCCGGCGCCCCCCTCGCCGGGGCCCTCGACGGCCCGCTGCTGCTGTCACCGACCGACCCCCTCCCGACCGCGGGGGAGGAGGAGATCCGCCGCCTCCGCGCCCGCCGCGTCGTGCTGCTGGGCGACGCGACCGCGCTCGGTCCGGCGGTGGAGGCGCGGCTGGCCCAGATGGTGGAGGGAGGGGACCTCGACGCCGTCGAGCGGATCGGCGGGGCGACCCGGTTCGACACCGCCGCGCGGGTGGCCGAGCAGCTGCCGGGCGACCGCGCCTACGTCGTCCAGGGCGCCTCGGCCGATCCGGCACGCGGGTGGCCCGACGCGGTCGCGGTGGCGGGGCTCGCCGCGGCGGAGGCGGTGTCCGAGGCGGTCGAGGGTGAGCTCCTCGGCCTCGGTCTCACCGTGTCGCGGGTCGCCGGCGCGAACCGGTACGAGACCTCGTCGCGCTGGCCGACCTGGCCCGGTCCCGCGGGGTCGACACCCAGCGCGTCTGGCTCGCCACCGGGCGGAACTGGCCCGACACCCTCGCCGCCGGACCCGCTGCAGCGCAGACGGGGGCGCTGCTGCTCCTGGCCGACGGCATGGAGCCGCGTGCCAACGCGGCGGTGTGGAACCTCCTCGAGATCGACCGGGTCCGACGGGCGTGGGTCGTCGGCGGTCCCGATGTCCTGTCCCCGGCCACCGCGGTGGAGGTGGAGCGCCGCGCAGCCGGCTGACCGGGCGCCGGGGAGTTGTCCACACCCCGCGCTCGCGCGGCCGGAGGCCACGCCGTACCGTCTGCTCCAGACCGCAGCCGGAGCCGCCGGCTGGGGTGCGCGACGGGGCTGGCGTCAGCCTGCCCGTGGACCAGGAGTAGCCGATGGCGCCAACCGACCTTCCGCCCGATCTGCCCGCTCCCGACCTGCGCAGCGCCACCGGTCAGCTGCCGAGCTGGGCCGACGTCTGCCGGATGCTCGACGATCCCGACCAGCTGGACCGGCTCCGACGCACCCACCTCGGCCTCCTCCGCGCCCTGGGCATCGTCGACGTCGCGCCCAACGGCGAGCCGTACCTGCTGCCCCTCCTCCTCGACGGCGCGATCCTCCGCCACCGGCTCTCCGCGGCGGAGGTCGCCGGGGACCACCTGGAGCTCGACCCCGACCTCGGCGTCTACGGCGTCCCCGCCGAGCGGGGGATCCTCGCCACGACCGGCGAGGTCCTCAGGCTGGGGACCAGTGCGCACCTGACCCCGCCGACGGCCCGCCGGGTGACCCGGTCCGGGCGTCGTCTGCTGCACGGCCCTCCCGGCTGGTTGCGGCAGTTCCGCGCCGGCGATCTGATCGCGGTGCAGCTCCTCGACGCGACCCTGCTGGTCCGGGGGTGCAGGACCGAGGGCGGTACGACCGACGTGGCCGCACGTCTGTCGGCAACGGCGGCGACGGCGATCGAGCGTGTCGCCGACCGCGGCGGGCCGGCCGTCCTGCCGCTCGAGGCGCTGGTCCTCGGCGAGATGGCCGCGGACCCGACGCTGTTCCACGAGACCGCGGTCGCGCCGCTGGCCGAGGTGCTCGAGGCCGCGTCGCTGCCCCACGACCTCGGCTACGTCGGCCGGCCCGGCACGACGTCGCTGGCCCTACCGCCACACGCACGGGGGAACACGGCCAACGAGCTCCTGCCCAGCGAGCTGCCGGACGAGCAGCTCACCGAGCTGCTCGAGCTGGGCCGCCTCATCGGCCGGTTCGGCCTCGGTGTGGACGACCCGTTGGAGGGGCGGACCGGCGAACGGGTCCTCGCCCCGCTGCGTGACTGGCGCACCGTTGACCACCTGGCGGTCACGGCAGGTGCGGAGGTGGGAACCCGCGCACTGGTCGACACCCTGCTGCCGGGTGCGCCCCGCGCCCTCCGCGCCCCTCTGCACCACCTGCGCGCCGCCCACCACCTGCGGACGGGGTCGCTCGCCCACGCCCTCAGCGACATCGACGCCGCCCTGCGGACCGCTCCGGACGTCCCGGAGGTGGTGGCCGTCGCCGCGCAGGTGCACACGATCGTGGGCGATCGGAGCAGGACGGCTGCGCTGCTCGGCCACCTGCCCGACAGCCATCCGCTGCACCGGATCTGCGATGCCCTGCTGGCCCCGGCGGGCGCCACCGCCCTCGATCGGGCGAGGTGCCTGCACGCCCGGGCCAACGCCTACCTGGTGATGGCTGGCTGCGGCGACCTCGACGCCCACCAGCGCCACGACGTCGAACGGCGCGGGTTGCAGCTCGGTCACCTGCCCGAGGAGATGCTGGTCGACGATCTCCTGCACCACCGCGCCGGGTTGGCCCGGGTGATCCGTGAGGTCGGACCGCTACTGGCCGACGACGAGCTGGCGCTCCTGCGGCGGTGGGCGGCGACCCGGCGCCGGTGGTGGTGGCGGCTGGACGCCGACACCGACGGGGCGTGCCTCCGGGCCCTGGACGACGGCACGGAGGTCCGGGCGTCCTGGCCGTGGCCGGGGCCCGGTGCCGAGGGCGGGTTCGATCCCACCGGCGCGCTGGTCCTCGCCCGGGTGCTGCCGACGGGCTCGGGCTGGTGGATGGCACCGGGTGCGCTCACCGTCGAGGAGGACGTCGCCGTCGACGCCCTGCCCGACCCCTCCGACATCATCGGGGTCCGCCTGTGGTGCGCCCGGCCGGACCGGACTGACCCCCGGTCGCGCGCAGCCTGACGGAGGTGAACCCATGGACGTGACCGCCGACGATCGCGCACACTAGGAGGGCCAGCTGCGACAGGTCCTCGGAGAGGAGGCGACGCGGACGGTGATGGCGCACCTACCCGAGGGCGGTGGCGACCGCGTCGCGATCAAAGACGACCTCCGCGAGCTCGAAGCGCGACTCGTGGCCCGGCTCGACCAGACGGTGACGCGAGACGATCTGCGGGAGGAGCTGCGCGGGTTCGCCACCGAGGACCAGCTCAAGGCGTTCGCCACCAAGGACGACTTCAAGGCGTTCGCCACCAAGGACGATCTCAAGGCGTTCGCCACCAAGGACGACCTGAAGGCGTTCGCCACCAAGGAGGAGTTCTCCGAGCTGCGGTCGGATGTCCGGGCCCTCGCCAAAGAGGTCGTCGACCTCCGACGCGATGTCACCGCGGCGCTCGTCCAGGGCGAGGCGCTGCGGGCGGAGTGGCGCCAGGACCTCCTGACCTACGTCGGCCGGCAGACCCTCATCCAGGTGGTGTCGATCCTGACCATCGTCGTGGCGGCGATGGTGTTCGCGGCCAGCCTCGCACCCTGAGCCCACGCGTCGTTGACACCATCGGCGAGATCGAGGTACAACCTACAACCAGATGGTTGTAGATCTGATCGACGACGAACGGGCCGACCGGTTGCTCCACGCGCTGGCCGACACCACCCGTCGCGACATCCTGCGGCGATCGATGGACGGCGAGCTGTCGGTGTCCGCGCTGGCGCGGCACTACGCGATGAGCTTCGCGGCCGTCCAGAAGCACGTGGCCGTGCTCGAGCGGGCCGGGCTGGTGACCAAGCACCCGCACGGCCGTGAGCAGCGCGTCCGCACCGACATCCACGCCGTCCGCGAGGCCACCCGGGTCCTCGACCACCTCGAAGCCCTGTGGCGGGCGCGCATCGACGCCGTCGACGCGCTCCTCGCCGACGACGACCCCACCTGATCCGAGAGGACAGCCGCCATGCCCGTCACCGACGTCCAGAAGGACACCGACGCCGCCACCATGACCGTCACCGCGGAGTTCGACGCACCCGTCGACCGCGTGTGGCAGCTCTACGCCGACCCGCGCCAGCTCGAGCGCTGGTGGGGGCCGCCCACCTACCCCGCGACCGTCCACGCCCACGACCTGACGCCGGGCGGCCGGGTCCACTACACGATGACCGGGCCCGAGGGCGACGTCCACGGGGGCATCTGGGACGTCATCGCCGTCGACGCGCCGCGACACCTCGAGCTCGAGGACTCCTTCGCCGACCCCGACGGCACACCGAACCCCGACATGCCCACGACCACGATGGTCCTGGACCTGGCCGACCGCGAGGGCGGGGGCACGGTGATGACCGTCGTGTCCACCTTCGCCTCCACCGAGGCCATGCAGGACCTCGTCGCCATGGGCATGGAGGAGGGCATGCAGCAGAGCATGGGCCAGATGGATGCGCTGCTGGCGGGGACGCCGGCCGCGTAGGCGCCGTCGATCGTGATCCGTCAGGTCCGCGGGGCGTACATGATCACGGCCATGCCGACCAGGCAGATCGCCCCGCCGACGACGTCCCAGCGGTCGGGCCGGAACCCCTCGAACGCCATCCCCCACAGCAACGAGCCGACGATGAAGATGCCGCCGTAGGCGGCGAAGATCCGGCCGAAGCTCGCCTCCGGCTGGAAGGTGGCGATCAGGCCGTAGGCGGTGAGGGCGAGGCCGCCCAGCACCACCCAGGGCCACCCACGGTCGTCGCGGACACCCTGCCACACCAGGTAGGCGCCGCCGATCTCGGCGACCGCGGCGACGGCGAACAGGGCGAGGGAGCGGAACACGTCCATGGCCCGCTGAGCCTGCCAGGCGGATCGCCCTCGACGGGGACACGACCTCTGGCACCCCTTCGGATCGACACGAACCACACCAGTCGCCACACCCTCCAAACGCGCCCTGACCTGCGAAAACACCTTGACAAGGGAGCGTCGATTCGTACACTTGTTCGTGTGAACGCGGGAGACGTGACACTCGAGCAGGTGGCCGACCTGGCCGCCTCGGTCGCCAGCGTCACGGACCGGTTGGACCCCGATGCCATCCCCGATGGTGAGGTGCGTGCGGTCATCGAGAGCTTGGCGGCGATCAAGCGACGGGTCGACGGGGCGGTGACGATCATGGCCCGTCGGGCCGCCGACGTGTCCGGCGAGGGACCGAAGGGCACCAAGGCCGCTGCCGCCTACCTGGCCCGCACGACCGGCACGTCGACGTCGGCAGCCCGCAAGCAGCTCGCCACCTCCACCAAGCTCGCGTCACAGACCGGGACCACCGCGGCGGTCCGGACCGGCCGACTGTCGGATGATCAGGCTGCCGCCATCGCGGAGGTCGCCGCGGTCGATCCCTCTGCCCAGGACGATCTGATCGAACGCGCCGGCGTCGAGTCGTTGGACGACCTGCGCCGCACCTGCCGTGACCGTCACGCGGCCGCAGACCCGGACCGGGACAGTCGTCGCCGGCGCCACCACGCCCGTCGGTCCTGTCGGACCTGGACCGAGACCGATGGCGAGTGGCGGGCCGTCCTGTCCGGTCCGGCCGACATGGGCGCTCGCTTCGATGCCGCGCTGCGGGCTGACCACGACCGGATCTTCAAGGACGCACACGCCGGTGGTCGTCGCGAGCCAGACGCCGCCTACCACTTCGACGCGCTCATCGACGTGCTCGAACGTGGCGCCGCCACCCGACCCGCGGGTGATGTGGACCGCACAGGGACCGGGGAGACCCACGGATCCGCGACGTCCGACGGTGGGCCGGTAGCCACGACACCCCGGCGAGCGGGACGTCAGACCCAGGTGGTCGTCAACGTCTCGCTCAGCGCGCTCACCCGAGGCACGGTCGATCCCGACGAGACCTGCCGCATCGAGGGCGTCGGCGAGGTGTCGCTGGCCGCGGCAAGGGCCCTCATCCCCGACGCCCACCTCGCCTACGTCATCCGCGACGGCGTCGACATCCGGTCCGTCGTCCATCTCGGCCGCCAAGCCACCGCCCACCAACGCACCGCGATGCTGGCCAGGGGCTATGAGTGCGAGGTGCCGCACTGCCGCTCCACCCACCTCCTGGAGATCGACCACGTCCGCGATTGGGCGTTCAGCGGACGGACCGTGCTCGACGAGCTCGCCTGGCTGTGCCGCGACCACCACGCCCGCAAGTCCGCCGGCACCCATCACCTCGACGGGCCACCCGGACGGCGCCGCTGGGTCACCGACGTGGGTCACGAGATCAGCCGCGATCCACCCCGACCAGATCCACCCCGACCGGACCCGCCCCGACCGGTCGAGCAGCTCGCGGCGCTCTAGACGTGCTGGCCTCAGGCCTCCAGGTCGCGCAGGTCGTCGGGGATGTCGACGGCGTGCTGTCGCAGCACCTCGAGCGGCACGATGGCCAGGGCGTGCTCGCTGGTGGCGGCCAGCACGACCGGGGCGGCGACCCCGTCGGCGTGGGCTCGCAGCCAGTTCGGCGCGGTGACGCACCACCGGTCGCCCGGGACCAGCCCGGGGAAGCGGTACTGCGGGCGCGGGGTCGACAGGTCGTTTCCGATCGACTGCTGGTGGGCGAGGAACTCCGCCGTCATCACCGCGCAGACGGTGTGGCTGCCCACATCGCCCGGCGCGGTCCGGCAGGTCCCGTCGCGGAACCAGCCTGTGACCGGGTCGACGCTGCAACCCTCCAGGTCACCGCCCAACACGTTGCGATCGCCCATCACCCCGAGCCTAGGCGCCGGCTGGCCCGGGAGGACGATCGGCTCTCCGGCGAGTGACGTCCGGCCCTGGCAGCGCGCCGCCCGCCCAGGCACGGTCGCCCCAGACCGGGACCCCCGACGACCGGTGGCACCACGCAGGAGGCACGCACGCGATGGCGATCCCGCGGCTCAGCGCGTTCGAGCAGATGTTCCTGCGCCTCGAGACCCCCGAGTGGCCCTGCCACTACGGCGGGCTGGCCCTCGTCGACGGCGCACCGCTGCTCGACGACGCCGGCCGGCTCCGCCTGTCGCACGTGCGAGCCCGGCTAGCGCGGCGCCTGGTGCGCGCCCCCGCCCTGCGACAGCGCCTCGAGCTGCCCGGTCCGGGTCGAGGCCGGCCGCTGTGGGTGGACGACCCCGCTTTCGACATCGCCCACCACGTCGGGGAGGTGGCGGTGCCCGACCCCGGCGACGATGCCGCGCTGCTGGCGACCGCCGCGGACCTGTGCGTGCCGCTGCTGGACCGCAGACGTCCCTGAACGCCCCCACCGGTCCGCGCCACCGCATCGGCGCCGTGCGGATGGACCTGGCCGACGTCAAGGCGGTGGCCCACGCCCACGGCGGCACCGTGAACGACGTCGCGCTGAGCCTGTGGACCGGGGGCCTCCCGGCCCTGGTCGCCCAACGGGGCGAGCCGGTCGACGGGGTGGCGCTGCGGTGCGGGCTGGCGGTGTCCCTCCGCCCCTCGACCACCCGGGCCGAGACCGTCGACAACCAGGTCGGCACGATCGTCATGCCGCTGTCGCTGACCGAGGCCGATCCGGGCCGCCGGCTCGACGCCACGATCCGCACGACCCGGGACACGAAGGCCAGCCAGCAGCCCGCCGGTCGTCGGCCCGCTCGTCCGGCTGGCGGCGACGCCGCTCGGGCGCTGGTACATCGCCCGGCAACGCGGCACGAACGTCATCGCGACCAACGTGGTGGGGCCGCCGGTGCACCTGCACCTGCTCGGCGCGGGGGTCGAGGAGCTGCTCCCGATCATGGACCTGCAGGGCAACATCGGCCTGGTCCTGTGCACCTTCTCCTACGCCGGCGAGGTCGCGCTGGCAGTGACCGCCGACGCGGCCAGGTTCCCCGACCTCGACGTGCTGCTGGACGCCATGGCCCGGGACTGGCGGGTCCTCGCCGACGCACAGGCGACGCCAGCGAGGGCCTCGAAGGCCGCGTAGGCCATGCCCACCACCCCATCAGCGTCGGTCGCGTCCGCCCGCTGCCCCTCCCGACGGGGCTGACGGGTCCAGCGACCAACCGGCCGGTGTGCCGGCGACCGCGGGCACGTCCCGCTCGCGCCACCGCGTCCAGCCGTCCATCGCGACGACGGCCACCCCGGCCAGGCCGAGCAGCAGGCCGGCCAGCCACACCCCGCGGGCCAGGAGAGCGGCCGCGCCCAGCGCATCGAGGTGCCGGGGGCCGAGCAGCGTCGCCCAGTCGTGCAGCCCGCCGATCAGCGGGAGCCGTTGGTACGGCGCATCGGCGATGTAGACCGACACGTCCTGCGCGGCGCTGCCCGCCCACGCGAGGGCGATGCCCGCCCCCAGCCGGTCGTCCGACCGCCACCACAGGCCGGCGGCGATCGTCAGGGGCAGGGCGACCTGCGCCCCGCCGCCCATGGCGAACGTCACGACCTCCGGCAGCCAGACGGTGGCGACGTGCCCGAACTCGTGCACCGCCAGGTCCACCCAGCCGAGCAGCGGCACCCGGCGACCGAGCACGAAGGGCCACCAGAGCAGCACGACGAGGAGCGGCGCCGCCGCGACGTGGTGCCACCAGCGCCGCTCCGGCGCCGCCGGCCAGAACCCGCCGCCGCTCGCCACACCCGGGGTGATCGGCTGCCGCGACGCGGAGGTTGAGGTCTGACAGCAGCCGCCGCCCTGTGGACAGCCAATCGGACCACCGGAGGCGGAGGACTACGATCTGGCCATGACCGACCGGATCGATGATCTCCGCACGATGGTGCTCGAGTTCCGCAGCAGCGTGTCCGAGGAGCTCTCGACCACCAACCGGCGCATCGACGAGCTGGCCGACGAGATCCGGACCCGGCTGGCGACGAGCGAGACGGCGATCCTCAACGCCATCCGGGACCTGGTCCGCGAGATGGACCGGCGCTTCGGGGAGGTCGACCGCCGCTTCGTGGATGTCGACCACCGCTTCCAGGACGTCGACCAGCGCTTCGACGCCATCGACCAGCGCCTCGACGGCCTCGACCAGCGCCTCGACGCCATGGACCTGCGCTTCGACGGCGTCGACCGGCGCCTCGACGAGCTGCGCGCCGAGGGCGGCTGAGCGCCGCCGATCACCCGGCGGGCGGCTCACCCCCGCCGCACGACTCAGACCCGAGCAGGTCCTCGAGCGCACCCACAACGTCGTCGCTGACCGCGGCCGTCCCGCCGTAGACGACCACGTCGCCGACGCCGGCGTCGCACAGGTACCCGCCGACCCGGTCATCGAGCGACGCGGTCGGCGTCAGCAACATCGGGCCGCCAAGCGCGCCGACGTGGGCGCCACCGGACAGCGCGTCGGGGAAGGCGTCCCCGCGGGCGATGCCGGCCACGGCCGGCGCGTCGAACATCTCCTCGGCCAGCAGGACCGCGGTCTCGTACCGGTCCGCGCCGCTCACCGCGGTCGCCTCCGGGTACGCCCGGACCGCCGGCCCGCCGACGGCGATGACCCGTTCGGGGCCGTGCTCGTCGAGGTACGCGGTGGTGGAGGGGTGGGGGTCGTCGGATGCGGTCAGCAGCACCGCCCCGCCGTTCGCGCCGGCGGCGGCGCTGGCCGCAAGCGCGTCGGGGAACGTGGCCCCGGTCGCGACCAGCACCGTGTCGGGGTTGCCGAGCTCGTCGGCGATCGCCACGGCGGTCTCCACGCGGTCGGCGCCGGCGACGCGGACCGTCTCGTAGCCGGCGTCGTCCAGGGCCTCCTCCACGGCCGGGGCCAGCGCGGCCTCGCCGCCGAGCAGGATCACCGTCGCGCCCTCCGGCAGGACCCGGTCGATCTCGGCCGCCACGTCGTCGCGCAGCCGGTCGGGGTCGGTGATCAGCAGCGGGGCGTCACGCTCCACGGCCAGCGGGCCGCCGGCCAGGGCGTCGGCGAACCCGTTCGGGTCGTCCCCGCGGGCCAGGACGACCGCGCCGGCGGAGTCGGGTTCGGGGAAGCGGTCGGCCGACACGGCGATGGCCGTCTCGACACGGCCGGGACCGTCCAGCCGGGTCACGCCACCGACGACGGCGGCGGGGTCGCACACCTCGCCCAGATCGCGGGACTCGCCGCGGTCGACCATGACGTCACGGGAGGTGACGACCTCGCCGTCGATCGTGCAGGTGACGGTCCAGGCCTCCGGCGTCCGCGGGCTGAACAGCAGCTCCGGCTCGTCCGCCCCCTCCCCCTCCGGCAGCGTCCCCATCGTGATGTCCATCGTCCAACCGGTGACGGCGGCGAAGTTCGTGACGCGCGCGACGTACTCGCCGGCGGCGATCCCGTCGGCGCGGCTGTGGGAGACCCGCTCATCGGTGTTGCCGTTGGCCGAGGAGTCGATGACCACCAGGTCGGGGCTGAGCAGCTCGAGGTCGTAGTCGTTCGGCGGGATCGCGGACAGCTCGACGACCAGGGAGTCGACGCCCTCGGGCACCTCGATCGAGATGTCCTCCGTCGCCCCGACCGGCTGGGTGTTGCCGGTCTGCTGCTCCTCTGACGTCACCTCCACCTCGGGTTCGGGCAGGTCGCCCTCCTCGGTGTAGGGCCGCGAGTCGACGAACGGCCGGGTGGAGGGGTTGACGTGGTAGGTGAACGCCCCGCCCTCGGCGACCATCGAGGTGGTGACGGTGTCCTCCACCGGCGTGCCGTCCCACAACGGGAACGTGCCGGTGCGGGTGACGCCGATCTCCGCCCCCTCCGGCGCGGTGCCCGTCAGGGTCGAGTGGGTGGCGGTGTTGGCCGCGTTCTCGAGCGCCAGGAAGTAGGCCTCGCGCAGGCCGCCGCCGACGGACTCCGGCTCGATCGCGTCGCCGCAGTCACGACCGGCGCTGGTCGTCAGCGACTCGGCGTTCTCCGGCGTCACGGCCTCCGCGGACTCGCTGGTGCCGTCGTACTCGGCGACGAACTCCTCGAACGGCGGGTGGAACTGCTCCGGGCCGATCTCGAAGGTGTAGCCGTACCCGCCGGTGGCGTTGTAGCTGTAGTCCTCGGTCGTGCCGGTGGTGTCGTACAGCTCCCAGCCGAACTGGTTGGAGTAGCCGGTCTGCGCGGCCATCCGCAGGCCCAGGGCCTGCATGCCGTCGTCCACCCCCTCGGCGGTCTCGAAGCACTCGTCGGGTGCGAAGCCGACCGGCAGCCCGTCGGGACCGATGGTGGACGGCTCGACGCCGACGGGGCGGAGCAGCAGGTTGGAGAAGGTGTGGTTCGAGATCAGGGTCGTGACCTGCCGGGTGGAGATCAGCGTCCGGATCGCCTGGGTCTCGGGCTCGGAGAACGGCGCCGGGCCGCGGTAGATCGGGCTGAGGGGTCCGGTCCCGCCGTTCTCGCCGGGGGTCTGGGAGTCCGCACCCGGACCGCCCCACAGCGCGCCGTAGTTGCGGTTCAGGTCGATGCCGACGCCGTAGCCACCCGGCGAGGAGATCGCCACGCACGCGCCGGCCGGCTGGGTCTGGCCGTCGACGATCCGGCAGTTCTTCCGCTTGTAGGCGTTGCCGGGCGTGGCCAGGATCGAGACGGTCCCGCCGCCCTCGATCTCGTTGAGGTCGATCAGGTCGCCGGAGGTGCGGGAGGCGTCGAACCCGTCGGGGTTCGACACCGGGACGATGATGACCCGGGTCCGCTCCAGCAGGTCGACGGTGCGGGCGTCGCCGGCGTTGTAGGTGCTCACCAGGTCGTGGGCGAACTCCATCGGCGCCTCGGCCGACGGCCACTCGCGGGCGTGGTGGGCGCCGAACATCAGCATGACCGGCCGGCCGTCCTCCGGCGCGTTGACGTCGACGCCGATCTCGACGCCGGCGAGGTCGCGGCCCTCGACGGACTCCCCGAGCGAGATCCGCTTGACCAGGTCGGGGTTGTCCGCCGCCAGCTGGTCCATCTCGGTGAGGAAGTCGTCGAGCACCCGGTAGGTCGTGCGGCCGCTGGGGAGGGGGCTCTCCTGCACCTGCCGGAAGTAGGCGGCGTCGGCGAGGATCCGCTCGCGCTCCTGGGCGATCAGGTCGGGGGTCGTCACCTCGTAGGCGAGCCCGAGGTCGTCGAGGACCTGCTCGTGGGCCGGATCGGTGAGGACCACCTCGACGTGGTCGTCGCCGGCGTGCTCGGTCACGTCCAGGCCCGAGGCGACCAGAGCGGACCGGTCGGCGCGCGTCGGCACCTCCACCTCCACCAGTCGCGGGGCGTACGCCAGACCCGCGGCGGCGGCGTCGACCGGCAGCTGGTCGAGGATCGCGTCGGGGAGCTCGGCGACCGTGTCGACGTCGAGCAGACCCCCGTCGAGCAGACCCCCGTCGAGCAGACCCTGCGCCTCCGCGGCGGGCGGCGGGCTCGCGAGCAGCGCGAGGGTCAGCGCGACGGCGGAGAGGAGTGCGGTGGCGAGGCGGGCGAGGCGGGCTGTCTGCACGGTGGATGTCCTTGGGCGTGGGGCCGACACCCGTGAGAACGACCGGGAGCCGCAGATGTGACGGCGCCGGATGTGACGACGTGCGGACACCACTTCCCCGGACCCGGTCGCGGTGGCAGGCTGCCCGCAGCCGACCAGCAGAGGAGGCCGGATGGCCGCACCGCCGACGGACGCCGACGAGGCGGCCCGGCGTCTCCGGGCGGTCGAGCGCACCTCGCTGTTCGAGGGGATCAGCCCGCTCGACCTGCGTGCCGTCGCCCAGGCCCTCGAGTCCGTCGCGGCGAGCCCGGGGGAGGTGGTGGTGGCCGCCGGCGACCGCGCCGGCGCCCTCTACCTGGTGGAGGACGGGGAGGTGCAGGTCGAGCTCCCCGGCGGCCAGGTGCTGGCCCGGCTCGGTGCCGGCGAGTGGTTCGGGGAGGGGGCGCTGACCGGCGGCGGGTACCGCACCGCCACGGTCCGCGCCCGGACGCCGGCGCGGTTGTGGGCCCTGGACGTCGAGGTGCTCCACCGGCTCGGGGCCGCCCACCCGCAGCTGCGCGACCAGGTGACCCGCGCCGCCGCCCTGCGCGCCCGCCACCGCGCGCAGGCCGACTACGGCGTCGACACCGAGACCCTCCGGGGGGTCGTGGGCCTGCAGCCCGGCCAGTCGGTCCGGATCGGCCGGGACCCGGGCAACGACGTGGTGCTCGGCTCGCGGATGGTCAGCCGCCACCACGCACGGATCTCCCGGACCGCCGAGGGTCTGGTGCTCGAGGACACCTCCACCGACGGGGCGTCGTACGTCAACGGGGCGCCGGTGACCCGGCAGCTGCTGAAGGAGGGGGATCACGTCTTCCTGGCTGACACCCACCTGGTGCTGGCCGGCGACGCGATGGCCACCGTCGTCGAGCCGCACGCGATCCGGATCGACGCGGTCGGGCTCCGCAAGGACGTCGCCGACGGCGTGAACCTGATCCAGGACGTGTCGCTGTCGATCGGCGCCGGGACGATGGTCGCGATCGTCGGCGGGTCCGGCGCCGGCAAGTCGACGTTGATGGACGCCCTGTCGGGGGTCCGCCCGCCCACGTCGGGGACGGTGCTGTTCAACGGCCAGGACGCCCGGGCCCAGCGCGACCGGTTCCGCGCGGTGCTCGGCTACGTGCCGCAGGACGACATCATCCACACCGACCTGACGGTCCGGGCGACCCTCGGCTACGCCGCGCGGCTGCGGCTCCCCGACGACACCGACGCCGCCGCCCGCGACGCCGCGGTGTCCGAGGCGATGGAGGCGCTCAGCCTGACCCCGCACGCGGACACCGTCGTCTCGGCGCTGTCCGGCGGGCAGCGCAAGCGGGCGTCGATCGGGGTCGAGCTGCTCACCGAGCCGCGGGTCTTCTTCCTCGACGAGCCGACGTCGGGGCTCGACCCGGCCACCGACACGGCGCTGATGCGCCAGCTGCGGGAGCTCAGTCGCCGCGGGTCGACGGTCGTGCTGACGACCCACGCCACGAAGAACGTGCGGCTGTGCGACGAGGTGGTCGTGCTGGCGCGGGGCGGGCACCTCGCCTTCGCCGGTCCCCCCGACGACGCCCTCGCCCACTTCGAGGTCGCCGAGTTCGACGAGATCTACACCCGGTTGGAGGAGGAGGGCACGCCGGAGGGGTGGGCGAGCCGCTTCGCGGCCGTGCGCGCCCCGACGGATCCCGCGGCGACGCCGATCGGACCGGGACCCGGCCCCTCACCCTCCTCCCCCGAGGTCTCCGCCACCCGGCGCGGCGGCGTGCGCCGGTCGGTCCGGCAGTTCGCGACCCTGTCACGGCGCAACGCCGCGGTGTTCGTCCGCAACCGCGACCGGCTGGCGCCGCTGTTCATCCAACCGGTCGCCTTCGCGCTGCTGATGGTGGCGCTGTTCGAGCCCGGCCTGATCGAGCCCGACTCGGCGAACCTCGGGTCGACCGTCCTGCTGGTCTTCCTCCTCCCCTTCAGCGTGTTCCTGTTCGGGCTGATCCTCGGCGTGCAGGAGATCGTCACCGAGTTCGCGATCGTCCGCCGCGAGCGGCTCGTCGACCTCCGCGTCGTCCCCTACGTCCTGTCGAAGCTGACCCTCCTCGCGCCCGCGCTGACGGTCGGGTCGGTGCTGATGCTGGTGGTGCTGCGGGTGACCGACCGGCTGCCGGACCTGTCGGCCGGCCAGCTCGGCGCCGTGCTGGTCACGATGGTCCTGAGCGTGCTGGTCGGCCTCGCGCTCGCCCTGTTCACCTCGTCGTTCGCGCCGAACCCGCAGGCCGCCAACGACCTGGTCCTGGCCTGGGTGATGCCGCAGGTGCTGTTCGCCGGCGGGCTGTTCCCGATCGCGTCGATGATCGGGGTGGGCGAGGCGATCAGCGTGGCGATGCCGCTGCGCTACGCCTTCCAGGCGGCGGCCGGCACCGTCGACCTGGTCGGCGTGTGGGAGGTGTCGTCCGAGCGGGCCGCCCCGACGCTGCTCGCGACGTACGCCGAGCAGTTCGACGTGGTCGGCTGGACCCAGTGGGCGGTGCTCGGTGGGATCGCCGTGGCATTCCTCGCCCTCACCGCCGTGGTGCTGGTCCGCCGCGTCCCCCGGTGAGGGCCGGCCGGTCGGCCCCTCAGGATGTGGTGCCCAGCCGCGGGGTGAGCTCGGCAGCGGTCTGCACGCCGGACCAGCGCGCCACCTCGGCGGCGAGGTCCAGACGGTCGACGGGGGCGGCGTTCTCGTAGGCGCCCCACTCGGCGCGGGGCAGCATCCACATGACCTCGAACTCGTTCCCGTCGGGGTCGGCGCCGTACAGGCTCAGCGTCGCACCGTGGCTGGACTCGCCGCCCAGCGCCCCGGCCTCGAGCAGTGCCCTGCGGGCCTCGGCCAGCTCGTCGATCGTGTCGACCTGCCAGGCCAGGTGGTACAGCCCGACCGAGCCGCGTGGGGGCTTCTGGCCGCCGACGCCGAAGAGGCCGAGGTCGTGGTGGTTGCCCGATCGGGGCAGGCGCAGGAAGGCGGCGTTCGCACGGGGCTCGCGGGCCACGACCTCCATGCCGAAGACCTCGGTGTAGAAGCGCTCGGCGCGGTCGAGCTGGCTGACGAACAGCACGGCGTGGTTCAGGCGGACGGGTGAGATGGGCATGTCGGGCTCCTCGTCGGGTTGGGCGTTCGGGGTCGGGTGCGGATGCGGGACGGGACGGGATCAGCCGGTCGGGCCGACGAGCTTCCAGCCGCTCTGCCACGCCCAGCCACCGGTGGCGTTGAGGGCGATGTTCAGGAAGGCCATGCCCTCGAGGTGGCGGGCGGCGGGCAGTCCTCCGACGTCGATCGGCCGGTAGCCGACGGCCGCGAGCAGGTCGCTGACGGTCTGCTTCGCCTCGGCGTCGTCGCCGGCGACGAACCCGTCGAGGGGGGCGCCGTCGACCTGCGGGTCGGCCTGGTTGGACGCGAAGACGGTGTTGAACGCCTTCACGACCCGGGCACCGGGGTTGGCGCGCTGGATCTCCTCGGCACCGGAGGTGTCGGTGACCGACAACCCGGACAGGTCGGCGGCGAGCGGGTTGGTCGCGTCGACGACGATCGTGTCGCGGAGCGCGTCGCCCAGCTGGGACACGACCTCGACGGCGTCGTCGAAGGGGACGGCCAGGACGACGGCGTCCGCGCCGGTGACGGCCTCGGCGTTCGAGGTGGTGGTGCGGACACCGAGCTCCTCGGCCAGCGGCGTGAGCTTCTCGTCGGTCCGGGCGGCGACGACGGCGTCGTGGCCGACCGACGTGACGGCGCGGGTGACGGCGCTGCCGACGGCGCCGGCGCCGATGATGGCGATCTGCATGGGGGTCCTCCTGGTGGGACGGGTCGGGGTGTGTGAGGAGGTGAACCCGGACCGGTGCGTGTATATTTCCAGTTGGAATCTTTTTCTCTGGAGCAGCCGTCGATGAGCCCGTCCCCCGAACCCGCCCGGTTCACCGCCCTGGCCCGCGGCGCCGGTCGCGATCGGGAGCGGAGCCGCGCCGCGGTGGCGGTCCTGCGGGCCAACGCGACCGTCTCCCGCGCGCTCGACCGGGCGCTCGCCGAGGCGGGGCTCACCCTGCCGCAGTTCAACGTGCTGATGGAGCTCGCCGTCACGCCGGACGGGGCCCTGGCGCTGTACGAGCTGAACGACCGGCTGGTCACCACCCCTCCCAACATGTCGTGGCTGTCGGGTCGGATGGCGGACGCGGGGCTGGTCACCAAGCAGCGGTCGGCCGCCGACGCGCGCGTGGCGGTGCTCGCGCTCACCGAGGCGGGGTGGGCGGCGCTCGAGCGGGCGCTGCCCCTCGTGTCGGATGCCGAGCGCGCGCTGCTGGCCGCCTACGAGCCGGCGGAGCTGGCGGTCATGGCCGAGCTGCTCAGCCGGCTGGTCGGCGCCCCCACCTGATCAGGGGTCGTGATCAGGTGATCGCCCCGCGCAGGGCGTCGCGCATCCGCTGGGAGAACGCGGTCGAGATCGGCGCGTCCGGGCGCAGGCCGTCACCGCCGTGGTACAGCCCCTCGACGACGTCCAGGTCGACGGCGACACCTGCCTCCTCCAGCCGGCGGGCGTAGGCGACGTCCTCGTCGAGGAACAGGTCGAGGGTCCCCACTCCGATCCACGCGGGCGGCAGGCCGGCCAGGTCGTCGGCGCGAGCGGCGACCGCATGGGGGCGGTCCTCGGGGGCCCCTGCGGGATGACCCAGGTAGGCCTCCCACGCGAAGGCGTTCGACGCCGGTGTCCACACGAAGTCCCCGACGCCGTCGACGTCGTCGCGCAGGGCCGTGCGGTCGTCCAGCATCGGGTAGACGAGGGCCTGGAAGGCGATCGGCGGACCGCCGAGGTCACGTGCGCGCTGGCAGAGGGTCGCCGCCATCCCTCCCCCCGCGCTGTCCCCGCCGACCGCGATCCGGGCCGGGTCGACGTCCAGCTCGTCGGCGTGGTCGTGCAGCCAGCGCAGCGCGTCGTGGCAGTCACCCAGGCCGGCGGGGAACGGGTGCTCGGGCGCCAGGCGGTAGTCGACGCTGACGACCAGGACGCCGAGCTCGGCCGCCACCCGGCTGCACGTGGCGTGCCCCTGGCCGACGGTCCCCATGACGAACCCGCCGCCGTGGATCCACAGCAGGGCGCCGCTGGGGGAGGGGCGGGTGGGCGGCTCGTAGCAGACGACCTCCACGGGGGGCTCGCCGTCGCGGACGACCGTGCGGGTGGTCACCGCCACGCCGTCGAGGACCGGTGCGGGGGTCTCGGGGAGGGCGCGGACCGCGCGCAGGACCGTCCGGCTGGTGAGGTGGAGGGGGAGGTGCAGGAACCAGGCCCGCAGCTCGGGGACGACGTCGGCGATCCGCCGACGCCGGTCCGCGAGCCCCCGCCAGGCCGCCACCCCCAACGCGGTCGTGGTGGCGGTGGCGGCGAAGCGGGTCAGGGCGCGGGGCATGGGCACGGTCCTCGGGTCGGGGCTGGTGCCCGAGGATGGCACGGCGGCGCAGCAGCGGCCCGGGAGGCAGCCGTGCCCGGGGGGTGGTCGGTCCGGCCCCCCCCGGGTCAGCCCGCTGCGGTCGTCACCTCCGCGATCTGGTCGTCGCTCACCTGGGCGGTCGAGCCGAAGCCCATGACCGGCGCGCCCAGCTGCGCCGCGGTCTGCAGCGTCGCCGACGAGGCGCCGGCGGGAGGGGGCTCGACCCCGAGCTGCGGCGCGTTGGCCAGAGCCGACACCACCGCCGCGGACAGGGCGGTCTGCCAGCCGTCGTCGGCGCGGACGTCGACCAGCACGACACCGCCGCCGGCCAGGCCCTCGGCGGCCCACAGCTCGGTCGCGACGGCTGCGGCGGTGCCGGTGCGCTCGCCACCGGCGATCCGGCGGGTGAGGGTGGGGATCGCGTCGACGGTCGGCGGGTCGACCGCGGCGGTGCCGCCGAGGACGATGACCTCGCCGATGCCGTGGTCGACGATGAACCGTCGGGTCGTCTCGTTCAGCTCGGACGGGGGGTGAGCAGGATCGGCACGCCGGCCTCCGCGGCGTAGGCGCCGCCGGTGATCGCGTCGGCGAACGCGTCGCCGCGGGCCCCCTCCGCCACCCTCGCGACCAGCTCCTGGTCGTCCCGCACGAGCGTTCCTGTCCGCATGCCCGCGCTGTCGCACGGGAGGTGCTCCCCGGTTCCCCGGACCGGAGAAATGTAGCCGACACGTCCATTCCGCGTGCTCCGGGAACCGCGGCGACGACGGTGCGCGACAGCGCTGGCACATCACCGACATCGCCCTGGAGGACCCGTTGCCCGCCACCCCCGCTTCCGCTCCCGCCCCCCCGCTCGTCCCACCGCCCCCGTGGCGGTCGACGGCGACGCCCACCTCTCCCCCTCCGGCGGTTCCGGTCCCGGCGTGGTCGGCATCGTGGCCCGCGGGCTGAGCGGCGGGGTCGCGCTGGGCGCGGCCTTCCGCGGCTTCATGCGCCTGGTGTCGACCGAGCCGTCGTTCTCCTGGGCGGGGACGCTCGCGATCGTGGGCCTGGTCACCGTGGTCGCGCTGGTGGTGTCGATCGTCGACGCCGTCCGCCGACGCGCCCGGCGGCGAGGCGTGCGCGGCGTCGTGCGGATCGTCGGCGCGGCCGCGTTCCTGCTCATCGCGGCGGGACCGGGCGCGATCACAGTCCCCGTCTGGGTGCTTGGCGGGCTCGCGTGGGGCCGTCGGACCTGGCACGGTGGGTGCGGATCGCGTCGGCGCTCGGAGCGGTCGGCGGGGTCGGCCTGCTCGTGGCGGTGACCGCCGCCCAAGCGGCCGAGCTGGGGCTGGTGCGAAGCGTGATCGCCTACCTCGTGTACGCCGCGCTGATGGCCGTGTTCGCCTGGCTCTTCGCGATCCCGACCGGGTCGAGGGGGCGGGAGCAGGCGGTCGCTGCGCGGACCAGCGGTTGACCCGACGCCGGAACGGGCGATGATCGCGGCATGGCGCACCCACTCCCCCACGAGCTGACCGAGCAGATCACGACGTCGGAGCAGCTGGAGCCCGCTGCGGCCGCCGTCGCCGACCTCGCCACCAAGCTGACGGAGTCCGATCCGGTGAAGAACGCGCTGTCGGGGACCTGGTTGGGTCACCGGCTGCACCCGATGCTCACCGACGTGGTGATCGGGGCCTGGATGTCGGCGTCGATCCTCGACGTGATGGCGGGCAAGAAGGCGCGGGGGGCGGCGACGACGCTGGTCGGGGTGGGGATCCTCGCCAGCCCGGTCACCGCCGCGGCCGGGCTGAGCGACTACGCCGACCTGTACGGCGGTCCTCGACGCCTTGCGCTGGTGCACGGCGCCGTCAACGTGGTCGGGTTGGCGATGCAGACCCGCTCGTTCCGGGCCCGGCGGCAGGGCAAGCACATCCGGGGGGCGATGTGGTCGTTGGCGGCCATGGCGGGCGTCGGCGTCGGCGGCTACCTGGGTGGGCACCTCAGCTACGTGAACGGGATCGGCGTCGACCACACCGCCTTCGACGAGGGACCCGACGAGTGGACGACCGCGATGCCGGCGGGCGAGCTCGAGGACGGGGCGACGTCGGTCGTCACCGTCGCGGGCCGCGAGGTGCTGCTGCACCGCCGCGACGGGCGGGTGATGGCGATGGCCAACCGGTGCACCCACGCCGGGCTGCCGATGGGCGAGGGGGCGGTGCAGGCCGACGGCTGCGTGACGTGTGAGTGGCACGGCAGCCGGTACGAGCCGGACGGGACCGTCGTCCGCGGGCCGGCGGCCTCGCCCCAGCCGGTCTTCGAGGTCCGTGAGGTGCAGGGGCTGATCGAGATCCGCGCGGCGACCTCGCGCTGACCCCGCGGATCGGGTCAGCGCGGGTCGGGTCAGCCGGGTCGGGTGGCCGTCGTGCCGCGGATCACGACCTCGTCGGGCAGGCTGTCCCAGTCGACGGCCCAGAGCTGGATCTCCTCGTCGATGGCCTCGCAGACGCCGTCGGACCCGCGACCCTCGAGGGTGAGGGTGGTGCCGTCGAGCACCAGCCGGGCCTCGCCGGTCGGGCACTCGCCGACGTGGAGGGCGGCGACCAGCTGGCCATCCAGGTCGACGGCCCCGAGGGCGTCGGCGTCCGCGCCGTGGGGGGTGGTGGCGGCGATCAGCGCCTCCAGACCCGCGGCGTCGACGGCGACGGCCGGGATCGCGTCGACCTCCTCGGGCAGGACGGAGATCCGGTCGACCTCGACGCCCTGGGGATCGCCGAGGGTGGTGGGCTCGGACGTCGCACCGGCGTCTCGCGTCGGGTCGTCGGCCGTCCCGCACCCCCAGGCGAGGGTCAGCACCGCCACCAGGACGAGGAGCCGGGGTCGGGACGTCGTCGGGGTGCGCACCAGCTCACGCTAGCGAGCCCGACGAGGGCCTGTCAGCCGATCAGCGAGTCGACGCTCTCGGGCGGACGGCCGAGCACCGCGCGGCCGTCGTCGGCGATCAGGACGGGCCGTTGGATGATCCGCGGGTTGGCCGCCATCAGCTCGAGGAGCGCCTGCGGGTCGTCCCCGGCGGCGTCGAGGTCCAGCTCGAGCGCCCGCGCGTCAGCTGTTCGGATGAGCAGCCGCGGCTCGATCCCCAGCGCGGCGACGACGCTGGCCAGCTCGGCCACCGTCGGCGGGTCGTCGAGGTAGCGCCGCTCGACGTACTCGACGCCGGCGTCGTCGAGGCGGGCCTTCGCCTGGCGGCTCTTGGTGCACCGGGGGTTGTGCCACAGCTCCATCCCGGCCGACCCTACCGCCACAGCGAGCTGGCCATGATGTCGGCGCAGGCGCTCTGGCCGCGACCGAGGTAGTCGTCGCCGGCCACGTCCAGCACCGGCGGACCCGAGCCGGCGACCGATCGGGCCACCATCAGGTCGCGCGGGTCGTCGGTGACGTGCCCCTCCTCCCCGGCGTTCGGCGCGCAGTCGGCCACGCCGCCGAGCGCGTGCACGAGCTCGTGCGCGATCGTCCGGTTGACCCCGTCGCCGAACGTGCCGGCGGGCATCCGCGCCTCGCGTCGCAGTTGCCGAGGAACACCACCACACCGACCGGGCCGCCCAGGCCGCAGGTGTCCGGTGCGTCCGCGAGCGCGAGGGGGGTCACGACGACCGGCAGGAGGTCGGGGTCGATCCGGCGGAGGCCGACGGCGTCCTCGACGGCCGCCGCGGCGTCGTCCTCGTGGCCGGGGAGGGGGGCGTCGTCGAGGGGGACCTCCACCACGCGGGCCGAGCGGAGGTCGCCGCGGAGGGTCCCGCCGGTCTGCGCCTCGAGCCACGCAGCGGCCAGCTGGGCCTCGTGCTCGACGGCAGCGACCAGGTCGGGGCCGGCGGTGGTGCCCTCGGGGACCGCGACCACCAGCGCGAGGGTGGTCGGTAGCGCGGCGGCACGGGTGCTGACGACGACGCCGGGGCCGGCGACGGCGGCCAGGACGGCCAACGCCGCGACGACCGCCCCTGACCGCGTGCGGATCTCGGTGGTGCGGAGGTGGTGGTGGAGCCGGCGCCACCGAGACCGGTCACGGGCGGGTCGGTGGGCCGGCAGGCTCCACGACGTCGGCCGGTCGCCGGGCTGTCGTCCCCTCCGCATGGTTCTTCCATCGGCCGGCAGGCCGTCCACTCGAGGTCAGGCCGCGCACGGTCCAGTCCATGACCACTGACGTGGTGGCCGTCAGGACGTGGGGGCCGCCCGCGGCGCGATGACCTCGAGCACCGCGCCGGTCCGGGGGTGCGGCAGCCGCAGGGCGACGGCTCGCAGGCTGATCGCCGAGCCGACGCGCGGGTCCGCCGGCGGGCCGGTCGCGGGTGCCCCGTAGGCCACGTCACCGACGAGGGGGTGGCCGAGGGGGGCCAGGTGGACGCGCAGCTGGTGGGTGCGGCCGGTGTCGAGGTGCAGCTCGAGCGCGGTCGTCCCCGCCGCCGGGTCGCGGTCGAGGACCCGCCAGCGCGACCGGGCGGCCTGCCCGCCGTGGCCGACCTCGACGACGGCCCGCCGTCGGCGGTCGTCGGGATCGCGACCGAGGGGGACGTCGACGACGCCCTCGTCCTCGGCCACCAGCCCGTGCACGACCGCCCGGTAGGTGCGCACGACGCGGCGCTGCTCGAGGAGGGTCTGGAGCCGGTCGCGGATCCCGACGTCGAGGGCGCCCGCCACCAGCCCGCTGGTCGGGCGGTCCAGCCGGTGGGCGAGCGACGGCCGGCAGGTCGTCCACGGCTGGTCGGGGCGGGCGCCGACGTGCCACAGCACCCGGCCGAGGAGGGTGTCGCCGCGGTGGGCGCCCATCGGGTGGACGTGCAGGCCGGCGGGCTTGTCGACCACCAGCAGGTCGTCGTCGGCGTGGACCACCGTGAGCGCCCGCTCCGACGGCGGGGTGACCAGCCCGTCGCCGGCCAACCGCGCCATCGTCCCCGGGGTCACCCGGAGGACCTGGCCGGCGGCGACGGGATCGGCGATCCGGCTCGGGCGTCCGTCGACGGTCACGTCCCCGGCGGCGATCAACGGTCCGATCGCACGACGTGCGACGCCGCCGAGGTGGTCGCGGCACACGTCGACCACCCGCTCACCGGCAGCGGCGCCGGGGACCGCCCAGCCCTCCCCCTCCTCGGCTGCTGGCGCGCGCGGCTCGTCCACGCGCCCCATGGTGCCGGGACGCGGGTGCCGGGGCGGTGCCGGGACGTGTGGCCCGCGGGCGACGGGTCGTCCGTCCCTCCCGCACCCCGTGCGGCTCGATACGATCAGCACCAAACCGGACAACACAGTCCGGTTCTGATGGGAGGTCGTCATGCAGGTCGCGGGCACGGTCATCGCCGTCATCGGCGGCGGGAACGGGATCGGTCGACAGGTCGTGCTGGAGCTGCTCCGACGCGGGGCGCGGGTCGCCGCGGCCGACATCCGGGCGGACAGCCTGGCCGAGACCGCCGACATCGCAGCCGCCGGCGACCGGCTGATGACGATGACCGTCGACATCACCGACCGGGCGGTGGTCGAGGCACTCCCGGGCCAGGTGATCGACGCGCTCGGGCAGGTCGACGGCGTCATCGTGGTCGCCGGGGTGATCCAGCCGTTCGTCAGGCTGGCCGAGCTCGACCACGACGCCATCCAGCGGGTCATCGACATCAACCTGTGGGGCACGATCCACGTGCTGAAGGCGTTCCTGCCCCACCTACTGGTCCGCCCCGCGGCGCACATCGCGACCTTCTCGAGCATGGGCGGGTTCCTGCCCGTCCCGGGCCAGACGATCTACGGGGCCTCGAAGGCCGCCGTGAAGCTGATGACCGAGGGGCTCTACGCGGAGCTGCTCGACACCCACGTCGGCGTGTCGGTCGTGATGCCCGGCGCGGTCGCCACCGAGATCACCGCGAACTCCGGCGTCGCCACCCCCGGCGGCGCGCAGTCGGCGGAGCGCTCGCGGTTCCCCATGACGTCGGCCGAGAACGCCGCCCGGATCGTCGTCGACGGGATCGAAGCCGGCGATCTGCACATCCACGTCGGACGGGACTCCCGCCTGATGGGCCTCGCGACCCGCATCGCCCCGCGCCGCGCGACGCACCTGATCACCCGGAAGATGAAGTCGCTCCTCGGGTGAGCGGATCCGCGAGCGCCGGATCGACCAGGGCCAGCGCCCGGAGCACCGCCGCCCGCGCCCGCTCCGGATCGACCTCGGTGACCAGGACCCCGTAGGCCATGCGGTGCACCAGCACGAGCTGGTCGACGTCCCACCGCGCGTCGACCAGCCCCGCGGCCTGCGCGCGGTCCAGCGGTCCGGCCAGGACGTCGGCGAGCCGACCGGCCATCGTGTCGTCGTCGAGCTCGCGGCGTGCCTGGACCGCCACCTCGACGAAGGCCGCCGACGCGAGCGTCTGCTCGATCACGAGGCGCCACACGTCCGCGAAGGCGGAGGGGCCGGGCGACGCCGCGGCCGCCTCGAGCTCGGTGAAGTTCTCCTGGAAGATCGCGAGCGCGAGGTCGAGGCGCGTCGGGAAGTGGCGGTACAGGCTGCCCTGCCCCACCCCCGCCTCGAGGGCGATGGCCCGGTACGGGACGTCGAGGCCCTGCTCGGCGAAGAGCCGCCGCGCGGCGTCGAGCAGCGCCCGACGGTTGTCCGCAGCCGCGGCCGGCCCTCGGTTGGGTGCGCGCGGGGGTGCGCCGTCGGGTGTGGGCATCTGCCAGTTGTACACTCCGAACCGGACATCGCTGTCCGGTTCCTGCGGGCGAGCCGGCGGGTCCATCAGGGTCTGACAGGCCACCGCTCGCCCGGTGCCCCCCGTGCAGGTGCCGGGCGAGCGGTCCAACCCTCAAGGCCAGCGGCAGGTCGCCGATGGAGGTGGGCTGAGCCCCCTACGCAGTCAGCCGGGGGCCCGATCCCCTGAGGTCTGCATGTCCGTCCCCCTCCCCCTCCCCTCCCGCGCCCTGCGGGCCGCGCTGGTCGTCGCGCTGACCGCGGCGTCCCTGGTCGTCGGGCTGGTGCCGGCCGCGTCCGCCCAGGACGCGCCCGCGCCGTCCACGGACTACCAGCAGGTCGTCGACATGACGTTCCCGACCCGGCCGGACGTGTCGTTCGGGGACAGCTACGACGCCTGCCGCTCCGGCTGCAGCCGGCGCCACAAGGCGACCGACCTGATGGGTCCGAAGCTGACCCCGCTGTACGCGGCGGTGGAGGGGCGGATCTGCCACGTCGCCGGCGAGGACGGCGTCGAGCCCGGCTACGGCTACGCCGTCACCGTGTGCGGCGTCGACGGGCGGGAGTACCGCTACCTGCACATCAACAACGACACGCCGGGTACCGACGACGGTCGCGGCGGTCCCCGCTGGGCCTTCGCACCCGGCATCCGGCGAGGGGTGGAGGTGCGCCGCGGCCAGTTCATCGCCTACATGGGCGACTCGGGCAACGCCGAGGGCACAGGTCCGCACCTGCACCTGGACATCTTCGACGACCGCGTCGTCGACCCGTACGGCGACACGCGGATCAACCCCTACCCCTCCCTCGTGGCCGCCCGCACGCGCGGCGACGTCTCCACCGACCCGGGCGTCCCCCTCGACGGCGTCGCCCGCCAGGCCGGTTCCGACCGGCTCGCGACCGCGATCCAGCTGTCGACCGCCAGCTGGGGCGCCGCCCCCCGGGTGGTGCTGTCGACCGCGCACCAGCCCGGTTGGCCGCTCGTCGCCTCGAGCTACGCCGCCCACCTCGACGTCCCGTCGCTGCTGACGTTCCCCGATGCGCTCGACCCCCGCGTGCTGGCCGAGATCGCCCGGCTCGGCGCGACCGAGGTCACCCTGGTCGGTCCGGCCCAGCCGCCGGTGATCGCCGCGCTCGAGGGAGCCGGGTTGTCCGTCGACCTGGTGGTCAGCGACGACCTCCCCCGCGTGGCCGTGACCCTGGCCCAGCGGATCTGGGCCGACACCGACACCGACGTCGCCGTGATCGCGCTCGGCACCCACCCGGACCCCGCGCGGTCGTGGCCGGACGCGCTGACCGGATCGGCGCTCGCCGCCGGCGCCTCGGGGGCCCTGCTGCCGGTCGCCCCGGGGCAGGTGCCCGGCGCCGTCGACGAAGCCCTCGCCGGTGCCGACCGGGCGGTGCTGGTCGGGGGCCTCGCCGCCCTGGACGAGGCCGTGGAGGCCGCGGTCGCCCGCCACGTCGGCCACGTCGACCGGCTGCAGGGCCCCGACCGGTACGCCACCGCCACCGCGGTCGTGGACTTCATGGTCGACCGGGGCATGGTCGCCCTCGACGGCTGGATCTGGGCCGCGACGGGCTTGGACTGGCCGGACGCGGTGACCGCCGGTCCCGTCGCCGTCCGCTCGGGCGACCCGCTGGTGCTGATCGACGGCACCGGCGCACCCGGTGACGGCAACGCGATCCGCTGGATCCGCCGGCACGCCGGGCAGCTGACCTCCGGCATGCTCGTCGGCGGCCCGGCCGCGATCAGCGACCACGCCGCGAGCGAGCTGCGGGTGCACCTGACCTGATCCGCGCGCGCCGCGCGGCACCGGGACCTCCGGCGCGTCCCCCCGGGCCCTTCGACCCGGGTCCGCGGTCAGGCGCGGTCCTACCGTCCCTCCACCGGCCGTCGCCGCGGCGGCCGCCTGGAGGGACGGACCATGAGCCTGAACATCGCGACCATGCTGCGCGAATCCGCCAGATCGCACCCGGACAAGGCAGCGGTGATCGTCGGCGACGTGCAGCTGACGTACGCCCAGATCGATGCGCTGAGCGACCAGATGGCCGCCGGCCTCCGCGCCAGCGGCTTCAAGCCGGGGGACGCGATCGGGTTGCAGCTGCCGAACCTGCCGCAGTTCGTCATCGGCTACTTCGCGCTGCTGAAGGCCGGGTGCGTCGTCGTGCCGATGAACGTGCTGCTCAAGGCGCCCGAGATCGCCTTCCAGCTCGGCAACTCCCACGCGAAGGCGCTGATCAGCTGGGCCGGGACCGCCGAGGAGGCCGACCGGGCGGTGAAGGCCGTCGGGGTCGAGCACCTCTACGTCGTCAACACCCCGGGCACCCCCGAGGCGGAGGTCGGGCTGCGGTTCGAGACCCTCCTCGGCGCCGGCGACCCGAACGCCCCCGCGCCGTTCGAGCAGACCAGCCCCGACGACACCGCGGTGATCGTCTACACCTCCGGCACCACGGGCACGCCGAAGGGCGCGGAGCTGACCCACTTCCAGCTGCTGATGAACGCCGACACGCCCGGTCGGGTGTTCGGGGTCCGCGACGACGACGTGGTGCTGGTCGCCCTCCCGCTGTTCCACGTGTTCGGGCTGTCGAGCCAGCTCGACGTGTGCGTGCGGTTCGCCGCCACGATGGTGCTGATGCCCCGCTTCGACGCCGCCGCGGCGATCGAGGCGATCCGCCGGCACGGCGTCACGATCTTCGAGGGCGTGCCGACGATGTACCTCGCGCTGCTGGCCGAGGAGGTCGCGCCGGAGGACGTCGCCACGCTGCGGGTCGGCGTCGCCGGTGGTGCGTCGCTGCCGGCGGAGGTGCTGGACGCGTTCGAGGAACGGTTCGGCATCGTCATCCTGGAGGGGTACGGGATGACCGAGACCGCCTCGACGATCACCTTCAACGTCTCGGCGACCGACCGGCGGATCTACAGCGTCGGCAAGCCGATCTGGGGCGTGGAGGTCGCCGTCTGGGGTGAGGGGGACCGGGTGCTCCCCCGCGGTGCCGACCACGTCGGCGAGATCGTGGTCCGCGGCGTCAACACCATGAAGGGCTACTACGACGACCCGGGAGCGACGGCGGCGGCGTTCACCCGCGGGTGGATGCGCACCGGCGACCTCGGCTACGTCGACGACGACGGCTACCTGTTCATCGTGGACCGCAAGAAGGACCTGATCATCCGCGGCGGCTACAACGTCTACCCCCGCGAGGTCGAGGAGGTCATCTACACCCATCCCGCGGTCGCGGAGGCCGCCGTCATCGGCGTGCCCGACGAGCGGCTGGGTGAGGAGGTGAAGGCCTTCGTGGTCACCAAGCCGGACATGGCCCTGCACCGCGACGAGCTCCGCGAGTTCCTCGTCGAGCGGATGGCCGCGTACAAGTACCCCCGGATCATCGAGTTCCGCGCCGAGCTGCCGCACGGCCCCACGGGCAAGGTGCTCAAGCACGAGCTGCGGTGAGCGACCCCGGCGGCGAGACTGCCGCCGGTGGATGTCCCGTCGGCGCGACCGGGCGGTCCGGGTGCCCTGGACCGCCTGGGCCTCCGGCTCGTGCCGGCCCACGAGGTCGACGCCGCCGCGCTGCACGCGTTCGAGGTGGCGAACCGCGCGTTCTTCGCCCGGTGGATCCCGGACCGGGGTGAGGCGTACTACACCCCGGCCGCCGTGGCCGAGTCGCTGGTCCGCATGGCCGGGTGGTGGGCCGAGGGGACCGACCGGATGCACGTCGTGCTCGACCCCGCCGGTGGGGTGGCAGGTCGCGCCAACCTGGTCGAGGTCGATAGCGGCCGGGCATCGCTCGGCTACCGGGTCGCCGAGGCGGTCGCGGGCGCCGGCGTGGCGACGGCGGCGGTGACCGACCTGCTCGCGGCCGCGCCCCGCTGGGGGATCACCCGGGTCGAGGCGGTCACGAGCCACGCGAACGTCGCCTCGGCGAAGGTGCTCGAGCGGTGCGGCTTCACCCTGGTCGGCACCCGCCACGCCGCCCTCCGCGTCCACGGCGTCGCGATGGACGCCCACGACTGGCGGGTGGAGCTGACCCCGTCCGGTCAGCGGGCGTAGGGGTAGGTCTCGTCCGCGGACCACGGCGGGTAGGTGTCACAGCCGACCCCGTCGGACCGCGCCGTCGTCGCCCCGTCCAGCCGGTACGGGTCGTCGGGTCCGGTCAGGTCGACGGCGTGGCCGACGTCGGCGCAGTCGAGGTCGGGCCCGACTGGCAGGCACTGGACGTACGCGGGGTGGCAGGCGGACCCATCAGGGATGCTCCTGCGGTCGGCGGGGTCGGGGGTCGGCCGCGGGCCGGTGTCGTCCCAACAGGTCCGCCACAGGCCGGTCCGGGCCTCGCGGGCGCGGGCGAGCGCGTCGTCGATCTCGGCCGCGTAGCCCGGGTGCTCGTGGCGGTGGGCGTCGAGGTAGCGGTCGTCGGCCAGCCCCTCGGCCGCCAGGATCACGCCGAGGTCGCCGTCGGGGGTGGTGATCCGCGCCACGGACCTGCCGTGGTCGTCGGTGGCGTACGCATCGACGGAGAACCCGTCCGCGAGCAGCGCGGCGGTCCGGTCCGCCGCCTCGTGGCCGCCGCACTCCGACAGCTCGGGCGTGTTGACGAGGCCGACGCGGTACTCCACCCCGTCGGTCGCGACGAAGGAGTCACCGTCCCTCGCCTCGGCGACTTCGAGCGCACCCTCACCCGTCGCGGTGCAGGCGGCCAGCGCGATCACCGCGATCAGCGGGATGAGGAGTCGGGTGGGGGCAGGGCGCGGCACTGGTGGGTCAGTAGTCGGGGTGGGACCGGCGGACCGGCTGGGTGACGGTCAACAGGCCACGACGGTAGCCCCACCCTGTGACACGACCCCGTTCCCCCGCTCTGCCGGCTCAGCGGCCGAGGAGGCGCTGGAACCAGCCGCTCCGCGGGGAGCGGTCCGCGGCGGTGCAGGTGCAGCGCTCGCCGGCGGGCACGGCGCGCATCACCTGGTCGACGTGCTGGCCGCACCCCGACCACGTCGTCTTCTGACAGGTCTCACAGCGTGCTGGCATGCACATGGCGTCTCTCCCGATCGTGGCGTCCGGGACAGATTGTACGGACAATTGGTCGTCGCCGCACCAGCGGGGTAGGGAGGGGCATGAGTGAGGACCGGATGCCACAGCGGCTGGGCGACGGGGTGCTCAGCTGGGCGTCGATGCTGGACGAGACGGCGCGGGCCCAGGCGCTCGCGACCGCGACCGTCGCCGCGATCGACGGGCACGTCGCGCTGATGCCCGACGCCCACTGGGGCATGGGCTGCACGATCGGGTCGGTGATCCCGACGCGGGAGGCGATCATCCCCTCCGCGGTCGGGGTCGACATCGGCTGCGGCGTGGTCGCGACCGAGACCGACCTGACCGCCGCCGACCTCCCCGACGACCTGGCCCCGGTCCTCGACGGGTGGGCGCAGCGGATCCCCGCCGGGCTCGGGTACGCACACGCCGAGGAGGACCCGGACTGGCAGGCCTTCGCCGCCGCCCACCCCCCGCCCCCGTCGGTGCGCGACGACGCCCGCCTGCGCGCGAAGGCCCCAACCCAGTTCGGGACGCTCGGGTCGGGCAACCACTTCCTCGAGCTGTGCACCGACGAGCGAGAGGTGGTGTGGCTGATGCTCCACTCCGGGTCCCGGGGGACCGGGAACAGCCTGGCACTGGGCCACATCGAGGGCGCGAAGCGGCTGATGCGCGACGCGCTGACCGGTCTCCCCGACCCCGACCTGGCGTTCCTGGTCCAGGGCACCCCGGCGTTCGACGCCTACATCCGCGACCTGACCTGGGCGCAGGCGTACGCCTTCGCCAACCGGCGGCGGATGGTCGAGGTGGCCCGGACCGTCCTCGCCGAGCGCGTGGGCCGACCCGTCGCAGAGGTCCGGACCATCAACAACCACCACAACTACGCGCGGCGCGAGACCCACGACGGCCGCGAGCTGTGGATCACCCGCAAGGGTGCGATCAGCGCGCGGGAGGGCGAGCTCGGCGTCATCCCCGGCTCGATGGGGACCGGCTCGTTCGTGGTCCGCGGGCTCGGGAACCCGGCCAGCTACCACTCCGCCGCCCACGGCGCCGGACGGCGGATGTCCCGCGGGGCCGCGCGCCGGCAGTTCACCGGCGCGGACCTCGAGAAGGCCATGGAGGGGCGGACCTGGCGTCGAGCGGGGCAGCCGCCGATCCAGACCCCAGATCTGAGCCTCAGGTCCGTCTGCGCACCCAACCCTCAGATCTGGGCCCGGCATCCGGTCACCTGGGCCTGAGATCTGAGCGTCAGGTCCGTATGCGCACCCAACCCTCAGATCTGGGCCGCGCGCCAGTGCGACGCCAACGCCGGCGACATCTCCATCACCTGGGTCAGGCGGACGGAGTTGCCGGAGGGGTCGCGGAAGCCGGCGTCGATCCCGTAGGGGCGCTGCTCGGGGGTCTCGGTGAACTCGACGCCCTTGGCGGACAGCTCCTCGTAGGCCTTCTGGCAGTCGTCGGTCGTCAGGAACACCGTGCCGGCGAAGCCCTTCGCCACCAGGTCGAGGACCTGCTGGCGGCTCTGCTCGTCGAGCATCGGCGGGCCGGGGACGGCCATCAGCACGATGGTGACGTCCTCCTGACCCGGAGGGGCCACGGTCAGCCAGCGGAAGTTCCCCATCTCGGGGACCGTGACGTCCTCGCGGACCTCCATGCCGATCTTGTCCACGTAGAAGTCCAGCGCCTCGTCCTGGTCGTGGACCCACAGCTGGGCGGTGGCGATCTTGATCATGTCGGGGTCTCCCTCTGCTGGTCTGCCCGGCCGTCGTCAGCCGGTGGCGATGACGAGGACGGTACGGACGCGAGGTCGGCGGCGTCTTCTCGAAACGTGCGGTTCTGCGGGCGGTGGTACGCCCGCACCACGCAGGCTGGCACGCGGGCCAGCGCGCTCGCCGGCGCGTGCGCCGCCCGGTACGCCGTCGGGGTCTGGCCGAACATCCGGCGGAAGCTGGTGGTGAACGAGCCGACGCTCTCGAGGCCGACCATGTAGCAGATGTCGGCGACGGTCCGGTCGGTGCCGCGGAGCAGCGCGGCCGCCCGCTCGAGGCGGCGGGTCAGCAGGTACTGCCGCGGGGTCTCGCCGAAGGCGTTCGCGAACTCGCGGCTGAAGTGGGCCCGGCTCAGCCCCGCCGCGACGGCCATGTCGTCGACGCCGATCCGCTCGGCGTAGCGGGCGTCCGCCAGGTCCCTGGCGCGCAGCAGGTGGCGGGCGGGTGGGACGGGCGCCCTCGCCGCACAGGATGCCAGAGCGGGGCCGTCGGGCCAGGAGACCAACGAACGGCCAACGACGCCGGTCGGCCGGTGGCGTCCCCGGTCTACCGTGCACACCACGGCCGGACGGCGAGTGGGAGGCGGCGATGGCGATGGTCAGCAGCGTGCGCGGGCGGTGGATCGGGACGGCAGCGGTGGCGGCGCTCCTCGTCGGGGTGCTGGTCGCAGCACCGGCGGGCGCCACGGACCCCGGGGAGAACGGCCTGATCTACGCGTTCACGATCGACGGCGAGCCGGTCTCGATCGCGCCCGACGGCACGGTCACGACGCTCGAGACGTTCATCGGCCCCTTCGAGATGGCGGACGTCGACGCCTCGCCCGACGGCAGCCAGCTGCTGGTCCCGGTCCCCGACGCCGTGCACCTCCTCCCCGCCGACGGCAGCGGCGAGCCGCAGGTCGTCGCGCAGCTGCCGGAGGACGGCGACACCCCCGAGTCGATCCAGTGGGGGCCTGACGGCCAGTCGTTCGCGTTCCTGCGATTCGGCGACCTGGTACTCGGGGGCGTCGACGGGCGTCCGCTGCAGACCGTGGAGCTGGACCGCTCCCCAGACGACCTGTTCTGGACCGCCCAGGACCGGCTGCTGGTCGTGGCCGCGGACGCGGAGGACGACTTCTACGAGGCCCTGTACGAGGTCGACCGCTCGACGGGGGCGACCACGCGCCTGGTCCCGGCCGGCGACGAGGTGTCGATCTCGCCCGACGGGACCCGCCTGGTGGCCACCTGCGCCTTCCTGGACGAACGGAAGGAGGACGTCGAGGCCCTGTGCATCCGCGACATCGCCTCCGGGGACACGACCCTGCTCGATCCGTTCCCGCAGGAGGAGGAGTCCCAGCCGCGCTGGTCGCCCGACGGGCAGCGGATCGCCTTCCTCGAGGACTTCACGTCCGAGCAGGCCTTCACGGTCGCGATCGACGGGTCCGACCTCCGCCCGCTCACCGACCGGACCGTCGAGGTGCTCGGGCCGTGGTCGGTGCAGCCGAGCGGGCCGCCTCCCGGTCCGCCCCCCTCACAGGACCCCCTGCTCCCCGGCGGGTTCGACGGCGACCCGGCCACGACCGAGCGCGCGGACTTCGCCGACCCGATCGCCTACGCGATCGCCGTGTCCCGGGCCCGCTTCGCCGACGGCGCCGCGGCACACGCGGTGCTCAGCCGGGACGACGCGTTCCCCGACTCCCTCGTCGGCGCAGCCCTGACCGGGGAGGGGCCGCTGCTGTTCACCTCACCGACCGTGCTCCCCGCGATGACCGCGGCCGAGCTCTCCCGCGCCGTCGGAGACGGCGGTCGCGTCTACGTCCTGGGCGGCACCAGCGCGGTCAGCGCCGAGATCGAAGCGCAGCTGGCGGCGACCTTCGAGGTCGTCCGACTGGCGGGTCCATCCCGAGTGGAGACGTCCGTCGCGGTGGCCCGGGAGGCGATGCGCCTGGGTCCCGCCACGTCCGGCGGCGGGTACGGCGGCGGCCCCGTCGTGGCGAGCGCCCGCGCGGGCGGTCCGGCGGAGAACCCGACGGCGGGCTGGGCCGACAGCGTGAGCGTCGGTGCGTGGACGGCCGCCGGGCGGATGGCCACGGTGGTCACCGACTCCGCGGCGGTCCACCCGGCGGTCGCGGCCTTCCTCGCCGAGGTCGACCCGGCGATGACCGTCCTGCTCGGCGGGGAGGTCGCGCTGTCGGCGACCGTCGAGCAGGCCGTGCCCGCCCCCAGGCGGATCGCCGGAGCGAGCCGCGCCGGCACTGCCCAGGCCATCGCCACCGAGCTGGTCTGGGACGACCCGACCGGCCGCCGCGACCTGGTCGTCATCAACGGGTTCCGCCCCGACGGCTGGCTGTTCGGCCTGCCCGCCGCCGGCCTGGCCGCCGACGCCGGCGCGGCGATCGGCATGGTCGGCGACACCGTCCCGCCGGAGACCGCCGAGATGGCCTGCCCGGCCGGCGACGTCGACGTGCTCCTGGCCGGCAGCGCCGGGATCGTCTCGGCCGACGTGGCCGCGGCGCTCGAGGCCTGCTGATCCCGCGCCGAGCGGGTCGCGGCCGGCGACTACGCTGCCGGCCGTGACCGCCCCCGCCCACCGCGCCCCGTCCGACCCCGTCCGCTGGGGCGTGATCGGCCCCGGCCGCATCGCTGCCCTGGTGATGGGCGACCTCCCGGCGATCGGGGGAGGGGTGGTGCACGCCGTCGCCTCCCGCAGCCTCGACCGGGCGCGTGCCGTCGCGGACGCCCACGACGCGCCGCGGGCGTACGGCAGCTACGCCGCGCTGCTCGCCGACGACGACGTCGACGCCGTCTACATCGCCACCCCGCACCGCCAGCACCACGCCATCGCGATGGCGGCGATCGCGGCCCGCAAGCACCTGCTGGTCGAGAAGGCGTTCACCTGCACCCTGGCCGGCACCCGCGAGGTCGTGGACGCCGCCCGCGCAGCCGGGGTCTTCGTGATGGAGGCGATGTGGACCCGCTTCCAGCCGGTCGTCGTGCGGGTCCGCGAGCTGCTGGCCGGGGGTGCGATCGGGGAGGTCCGCTCGGTCCGCGCCGACCTCGGCCTGCGCGTGCCCTTCGACGCGACCGACCGGCTGTGGGATCCCGCCCAGGGCGGCGGGGCGCTGCTCGACCTCGGCGTCTACCCGGTCAGCTGGGTCCAGATGGTCCTGGGCGGCGCCCCCGCGTCCATCGAGGTGGCCGGCACCCTGGCGGACAACGGCGTGGATGCCGAGGCCACGGTCCTGTGGCGCGGCGAGGGCGGGCGGACCGGGACGGCCGTCTGCTCCCTGCGCTCCCCCCTCCCCGGCGTCGCCGCCATCCACGGCACCGACGGCTGGATCGAGGTGCCCCCGCGCTTCCACCACCCCACCCGGATCCTCCTGCACCGCGCCGACGGGGACCGCTCGATCACCTCGACCGAGGAGATCACCGCCGATCCCGTGGGCGGCGGGTACGCCCACGAGCTGGCCGAGGTCCACCGCTGCCTCGCCGAGGGCCTGACCGAGAGCCCGACCATGCCCCTCGACGACACCGTCGCGGTCATGGGCGTGCTCGACGCGGCGCTGACGGCGCTCGACGTGGAGATGGACGAGGACCCGACCGCGATCTGACCGACCCGATCTGACCGGCGGTGCGCCCGACATGTCGATGACGCGCGATCGGATCCGACGTCTCCCCACACGAGGCCAGCGACCCGCGCCCTCCCTCCCCGAGGAGATGCCATGAAGTACGTGATCCTGATCCACTCCAACCCCCAGCCGTGGGGCCACCCGACGGGTGACCACCTGCCCGAGTTCCAGGCGCTGCCCGCCGCCCAGCGCGAGCGGATGGAGTCCGCCTTCGAGGCGCTGCTCACCGAGCTGGAGGCGAGCGGCGAGCTGGTCCTCGGCGAGGCGCTGGCGGATCCCTCGACCGCACGGCTCTTCCGCTGGGCCGACGGCGATCCCGTCGTGACCGACGGGCCGTACTCCGAGGCGAAGGAGCACCTCGCCGGGTTCTTCCTGATCGACGTGTAGAGCCTGGCGCGAGCCGAGGAGATCACGGCCACGTTCGCCGGCCCCGGCGAGACCGTCGAGCTGCGCCCGGCCATGTGGCCCGGTGGCGGCGACCAGTGACCCGGCGGTGAGCCAGGTCCGGCTCGAGGACGTGTGGCGCCGCGAGGCCCCGCACGTCCTCGGGGCGCTGATCCGCCGGTACGGCGACGTCGAGCGGTGTGAGGACGCCGCGCAGGAGGCGCTGCTCGCCGCGTCGGTGCAGTGGCCCGTCGAGGGTGTGCCCGACCACCCGCGGGGGTGGCTCGTGCGCGTCGCCTCTCGCCGGGTCGTCGACGCGATCCGCAGCGAGCGCGCACGGTCCGCCCGCGAGGCGCGCGTCGCCCTGTCGCCCGATGCGGAGACCGTCGCCGTGCCGGACCGCGACGACACCCTCCCCCTGCTGCTGCTGTGCTGCCACCCCGTCCTGACGCGGAGCTCCCAGGTCGCGTTGACCCTGCGGGCGGTTGCGGGCCTGACGACCGCCCAGCGCCGCGGTCCTCCACGTGCTCCACCTCGTCTTCACCGAGGGGCACACCGCTTCTCGCGGTGACCGGCTCGTCGACGTGCGGCTGACCGGGGAGGCGATCCGGCTCACCAGGTCGCTCTGCGAGCTCGTGCCGACGGACCCGGAGGTCGCCGGCCTGCTCGCGCTGATGCTGCTGACCGACGCCCGTCGCGGCACGCGCGTGGATGAGCGCGGTGACCTGGTCCCCCTCGAGGGCCAGGACCGGCGCCGGTGGGACCAGGACCAGATCGCCGAAGGGGTCGCCCTCCTGGAGCGGATCCTCCCCGTCGGCGAGGTCGGCGCCTTCCAGCTGCAGGCGGCGATCGCCGCGGTGCACGCCGAGGCGCCCGCCTGGGAGGCGACGGACTGGGCCCAGCTCGTCGCGCTCTACGAGATGCTGGAGCGGGTCGCCCCCGGACCGGCGGTGACCCTCAACCGGGCGGTGGCCGTCGCGATGCGGGACGGGCCGACCGCGGCCCTCGCGATCGTCGGGCCCCTGGCGGACGACCCGTCGCTTCGTCGCCACCACCGCCTCCACGCCGTCACCGGCCACCTCCTCGATATGGCCGGGCAGCGCGCCGCGGCTGCCGAGCGCTTCGCGACGGCCGCCCGGCTGACGTCCAGCACGCCGGAGCAGCGCTACCTGAACGGTCGGGCGCTCGCCGCCGCGGACGGCTGACCAGATCTGCTGACCAGGTCTGCTGACCAGGGAGGCCGTCACACGTCCGCGGTCAGGCCCGCGGCGGCGAGCAGGCCGGTGACCGCGTCGTCGTCGAGGTCGGCGAGCCCCCGAGCGGCCCCCTCCGCCATCGCGCGGTCGACCTCGTCCGGCGGCAGGCGGTCCCGTACCTCTTGGGCGCAGCGGTCGAAGACCTGCCGGTGGATGCCGTCCTCAGGGGGCAGACCGACCTCGTCGAGGACGCGGGCGGCGGTCCCGAGCGACCGGGCCGCCCCGACCAGGTCACCGCGCAGCACCAGCACGGCGGCGATCCCCTCGAGCGCCTCGCTCACGTAGGCGGGCCGTTGGGCCTGCACCGACCGCACCAGCACGTCCCCGAAGCGAGGGGCGGCGGCGTCGGCATCGCCCCGCCCGACGGCGACGACGCCGGCGAGCAGCTGCACGCCGGCCACGACCGCAGCCGACCCGGTGGCGTCCGCGGCCTCGAGCGCCTCGACGGCGAGGACCTCAGCTCCCTCGGGGTCCCCGCCGGCCAGCGTCGTCAGGGCAAGTCCGACGGCCCCGTGCGCGACGTCGGCCAGGCTGCCCGACCGCCGGGCCGCGTCGAGGGCCATGCGGTACGCGTCGTGGGCGGCGGGGACCTCGTCCGCCGCTTCGGCGGCCCCGGCCAGACCCTGCAGGACCCTGACCTCCAGCACGTCGTCCCCGGCCTCCCGGGCGAGTGCCAGCGCGGCGTCGTAGTGGCGCTGGGCTTCCGCGGGCCGGTTGAGCCCGAGGGCCACCGACCCCTGGCCGTACCGGCAGCGCGCCTCGCCGGCGGGGACGCCGGCGGATCGCCACACCTCGGCGCTCTCGGCGTACCGGGACTGCGCGTGGGGGAAGTCGGCCTGGTTGGCCGCGAGGAACCCCTCGCACATCAGGAGCTCGGCGCGCGCGGGCGCGGAGAGGACGCGCCCAGCGCGGTCGTCGGCGGCCAGCACCGCCTCGAGCCACCGGCGTCCCTCGGCGAAGCGGCCTGTGGAGGACCACCAGCGGTACAGGCCGGTGGACAGCTCCGCCGCCCGCCCCACCGCGCCGCTGTCGAGCCACCAGCGCAGGGCGGCGCGGAGGTTCTCGACGTCGTGGTCGAGGTGGGGCAGCCGGCGGGTGTCGGTGAACCCGGACGGCGGCGCGTCCCGGCGGGCCTGCGCGGTGAAGTGCGCGGCGTGGGCGGTCCGCACCGCGTCGAGCTGGCCGGTGTCGCGCAACCGGTCCCGTGCGAAGCCGCGGACCGGTTCGGGTACCCGGTACCTCGGCCGGCCCGCGACCGGGTCGTGGCGGACCAGCCCCGCATCGACCAGCGACGTCAGGACGTCGAGGGCGGACGCGCCGCGGTCGTCCCCCGGGGCCGCCCAGACCGCCTCGACGGCCGCCAGCGGCGCGCCGCCGGCGAAGACGCTCAGGTGGGCCAGGAGCCGTCGGGCGGCCGGACCGAGCAGCCCGTGGCTCCATGCCAGGGTCGCGTGGAGGGTGCGGTGGCGCGCCGGCCGTCCCGATCGCTGGTCGCCGAGGTCGAGGCCGGCGCGGATGCGCTCGACCAGGACGCCGACCGGGAGCGCGGCCGTGCGCGCCGCGGCCAGCTCGAGGGCGAGCGGCACGCCGTCGAGGAGCCGGCACAACCGCGCGACGTCGGACAGGTCGGCCTCGAGCCCGCGGACGTCCGCGTTCGCTGCCCGGGCCCGCTCGAGGAGGAGCACGACCGCGTCGGCGGCTGCCACGACCCGGTCCGGCGCGTCCGGGGGCGGCACCGCGAGCGGCTGGAGGGGGTGGCGCACCTCGGCGGGGATGCGCAGCGGCAGGCGGCTGGTGACCAGGACGGTGAGGGCGGGGCAGTCGTGGACCAGACCGGCGACGACGGCCCCGACGGCAGGGATCTGCTCGACGTTGTCGAGCACGACCAGCGCCGCTGACGTGCCGATGTGGGCGGTGATCGCCTCGAGTCCGGTGCGGTGCGGTGGACGGTCTGCCTCGAGCAGGTCGCCGAGGACGACGAGCGCGTCCTCGGCGTCGGTGGTCGATGCCAGGTCGGCGAAGACGACCGGCTGGTCATCCCGGGCCGCTGCGGCGGTGGCCACGGCGACGGCGAGCCGGGTCTTGCCGATGCCCCCCGGCCCGGTGAGGGTGACGACCCGGTCGGTCCGGAGCCGCCGGAGGACCGCCTCGACCTCCCCGTCGCGACCGATCAGCCTGTCGGCGGGCGGGGGGGCGCCGACGACCTCCCGGGTGCGCGGGGACGCCGTCGACGTGGCGCCGGCCGGCGCCTCGACGTCGGCGACGAGGAGGGAGGCGTCGTGGCGGAGGATCGCCTGCTGCAGCGCCTGGGCCTCGGGGCCGGGCCGCAGCCCCAACTCGTCGTCGAGGCGGCGGCAGAGGGTCGCGTAGGTCTCGAGCGCCTCGGCGTGCCGGCCGACCCGGTACTCGGCGAGCATCAGCTGGCACCAGAACCGCTCGTCGAGCGGCTCGGCGACCACCAGCTCGTGGAGCTCGCCGAGGAGCTCGGCGTGCCGGCCGCGCGCCATGCGGACGTCGACGCGGCGGTGCCGCACCTGCAGGCGGGCCCGGTCGAGCCGGGCGGCCGCCGCGGCGGCGAACGCCAGGTCGCGCAGATCTGCGAGGGGTGGACCGCGGAAGAGGGCGAGTGCGGCGGTGCAGGCCCGGTCGGCTTCGTCGAGCGCGCCTCGCTCGGCCGCGGCGGCCCCGGCGGCGGCCAGGGCGTCGAAGCGGGCGACGTCGAGGGCGTCCGGTGGGATGCGCAGTGCGTAGCCGCCCGGTTCGGTGACGAGCGCGTCGGCGGCTCCGTGGGGACGGAGGTAGCGGCGGAGGGCGGCGACGTGGCTGTGCAACGTCGCCGTCGGGTTGCTCGGTGGGGCCGTGCCCCACAGGTCGTCGACGAGCGCAGCGTTGCTGACCGTGCGGCCGTCTCGGAGCAAGAGGGCGGCGAGCAGCGCGCGCGGCTTGGGTCGGCCGATGCGGACGACACCGGCGTCGCTGACCGCCTCCAGCGGCCCGAGGAGTCGGTACTCCAGGGCATCCCTCCCAGCCGTGGACCTGGGAGGACCCTACACCGGTCTGCGCCCGCGGACGTGGGGCGCTGTGGGGTCAGCCGCGGGCCGCGGTGGCCTCCTCGAGCTGGGCGTCGCTGACGAGATCGGGACCGCCGAAGGCCATGATCGGCCCCTCCACCCCGGCCAGGACCTGGCGGGTGGGCGCGCTCAGACCCGCCGGTGGGTTCTCGACGCCCAGCTGCGGCGCGTCGTGCACCGCCGAGGCCACCGCGGCGGTCAAGGCCGTCTGCCAGCCGTCGGCGGCGCGGACGTTGACCAGGACGATCCCGCCGTGGCCGATCTGGGCGCTGTCCCACAGCTGGGTGGCGATGGCGGCCGCGGTCCCGGTCCGCTCGTCTCCGGCGACCCGCCTGCGCTGCGGGACCGGCAACGCCGCGTACGTCGCCTCGTCCACCGCGGCCGGTCCTCCGAGGACGATCGCCAGCTCGATGTCGTGCTCGGTCAGGAAGGCCGCGGTGGGTGGCGCCAGGGAATCGGGCGGTGTCAGCAGGATCGGGACCCTCGTCGCGGCGGCCAGGGCCCCACCGGTGATCGCGTCGGCGAAGTCGTCGCCGCGGGCGATGAACGCCACGCCGTCGGGCGCCTCGGCGATCACGGTCCCCGCGATGAGTGCCGCGGTCTCCTCCCGGCCGCTGCCGGCGTACCGGCACGACGTCGGCAGCGGGGCGGCGCAGGTGCGGTTGCCGGCGGCGGCGATCGCCTGGGCCGCCGCCCGGTCCGACACCGCGGAGGTGCCGCCCAGGACCAGGACCGTGCCGTGACCGCCGGTGACCCGGGCGATCTCCGCCTCCACCCGCGGGTCCAGGTCGCCGAGGCCGGCGGTCAGGAGGATCGGGCCGTCGTCGCCGGCGAGGGCGGTGCCGGCCAGCGCGTCGGGGAAGCGGTCGGCCGTGGCGAGGACCACCCGGTCGGCACGGCCGTCGGCGAACAGGGCCTGCGAGGTCGCCACGGCCTGGGCGACCGGGTCGGTGGTCCCGCCGCCGTCCAGCCGGGCACCGTCGACCAGGGGGGCGCCGGGCCCACCGGGGGTGGGGGTGGACGGGTCGAAGGGGTCGGGGACGGACGGGCTGGCACCCAGCGGGGCGGGGCTCCAGTCGGGCCAGGAGCCGCCGGGGGCGACCAGCTGGGCTGCATCCAACGCCGCCTGGCAGCCGCCGGCCACGCCGGTGGCCACGTAGATGCCCGCCGGGGCGGACGGCGACCCTCCGTATCCCCAGACCAGCGCGTCTCCGTCGGGGGACCAATCCGGCCGGTCGAAGCTGGCCGAGCCGTCGGGCAACGGCAGGCTGCACTCCCGGGAGGGCTGGGTCGGTGGCGGCCCCGACAGCGCATAGACGATCAGCTCGCCGGTCTCGGCGATGGGGTCGAACCCGAGCGCGGCCATGCGGCTGAGCGACCGGTCGATCTGGGGCTCCGAGACGATGGCGCACCCGTCGGGGAAGGCGCCGTCCGGCCCGAAGATGTCATCGGCCTTGCGGCAGGTGTCGAACCAGGGGTCCTGCCCGCTCGTGCCCACCCGGTGGGTGGTGAGGCCGGCGATCTCGTACGGGCTGTCGGCGTAGGGGGCCAGCACCACGTCATCGTCGGTGTAGAAGGAGCCGTACGACCCGTCCACGTTGCGGCTGAGCCCGTCGGACCCGCTGCCGTCGACGTGCACGAAGTCCATGAAGAACGTGAAGATGGCACCGATCGAGGTCGAGTTCGACTGGTACGACGTGATCGCGAGCACCCGGCCGTCGGGGGACAGGTCGAGGTCGTCGATCTTCTGCTGGACCTGGGGGCGGAACGGCGGTGCGAGCTGGGCCCCGTCCTGGGACAGCGTGACGATCTGGCCGTAGCCGTCGGAGGTGACCGCGTAGATCGTCCCCTCGTCGTCCTGGGTCGGGGCGATGTAGGGGGCGTCGGCGGTGCCGTCGGTCGTCACCGCTCGCGCGGACGCGGGGTCGTCGGCGGCCATGATCCAGACGTTCGCGTCCCGGATGAACACGATCGTGCCGGAGCCCTGCGCCTGCGCCGGTGGTGCGAGCACCACCGCGGTGAGCACCAGCACCAACCCGCTCACCACCCCGCGGGCTCGTCTGGTCGCCGTCCGTCCCATGTGCTCCCCCACCGTCCGCATGCCCGTCGATCGCATGTCCAGATGGTGCGCCGGGCCGCTGCACGATCGCTGCACGGTGGTGGCCGGGACCGCCGGGCGGGCACGAGGCCGCGAGACCATCCTGTGTCGGTACGCCGGTCCCGGTGACGGGCGTACCGACACACCGGATCAGGACCGGGCGGGCGCGGCGCGACCGACGCGGACCGGACCGGCGGGGAGGGTGCGGGCGAGCTGGGGGATCACCACGGCCGCGACGACGGCGTGGAGGGCGACGAGCGATCCCGTGACCGACGCCGCCGCACCGCTGGTGAGGGGGCCGGTGAGGGAGAGGACGAACACGGTGGTCGCCGTGGCCAGCCAGGTGCGGCGCGGCCGGTCGGCGCGGCGCTGGAGGAGTGCCGCGACGCACCAGCCGGCGACACCGGACAGGACGGCCGCGAACGCCACGTCGAGCGCGTCGACGGTGCGGGTGGTCGTCCCGGTGGGCACGACGAGGTCCACGCCGCCGAGCGGGCTGATGGCGGACCACGCGATCAGCGCGGAGGCCGTGGCGGCCAGCACCGCGCCGATGCGCATGCGGGTTCGGGGACGGGGGGATCGGGTCTGCACGATGGGCTCCTCTCGCTGATCGGACCGGACCACCGTCGCGCGGACGACGGGCATCACGCATCCGGCACCGGTCGGCACCGCCACCACCGTCCGTCGGCAGGACATCGACTTCGGTCGGATTCGCCGGCCCCGCCCGGTGCATAGCGTCGACGTCATGTCACCCCCGCGCGCACGCACCGCCGTCGCGGCGCTCGGCGCGGCACGGCGGGTCCGGTCGTCCGACCCGGCCGGGGGCACGGCGATCATCGTGGTGGTCGTGGCCGCCGTCCTGGTCGCCGGCGTCCTCACGGGACAGCTGGCGGTCACCCCCCGCCCCTCCCGCGTCGTGGTGGTGCTGGACGCGGTCGTCGGCCTCGGCGGGGCCCTGGCGCTCCCCCTGGCCCTCCGCCAGCCGCTCGCCGCCGCGGTCGGGTACGTGGCGCTGAGCGCGGTGGCACCGACCGCGACGCCGCTCGCGGGGACCGCGCTGCTGTGGCTCGCCACCCAGGTGCCGCTCGCGGCGTCGGTCCCGGCCGCGGTGGCGGCGGTGGCCGCACAGGTCGTCCGCCAGGCGTGGCGGCCGGCGGAGGGCGGGCTGCTCGGGTGGTGGCTCGTGGCGGTGGCCGCCGGGTACGCCGCCGTGGTCGGCTGGGGCGCGTGGTCCCAGGCCCACCGCCAGGTCCTCGTGGCCCTCACCGAGCGGGCAGAGCGGGCCGAGGCCGAGCAGGCCGCCCGCGTGGCCGAGGCCCGTCGCGCCGAGCGGGTCCGCATCGCTCGTGAGATGCACGACGTGCTGGCGCACCGGCTGAGCCTGCTCGCGATGGTCGCCGGCGCGGTCGAGTACAACCGCGAGGCGTCCGCCGAGCGGCTGGCCGAGGCGGCATCGGTGATCCGGACCGGTGCCCACCAGGCGCTCGAGGAGCTCCGCCAGGTCATCGACGTGCTCCGCGCCGAGGACGGGACCGCCGCCGACGGCCACACCTCCCCGCCCCAGCCGACCCTGTCGGACCTCCCGGCCCTGGTGGAGGACTCGCGGCGGGCCGGCGCGATCGTCGAGCTCACCTGCTCCGCCGATCCCGACGGGGTGCCGGCGGCCGCGGGTCGCGCGGCGTACCGCGTGGTGCAGGAGGCGCTGACCAACGCCCGCAAGCACGCGCCGGGCCGCCCCGTCGAGGTGGCGGTCGCCGGCGCGGAGGGCGGGTCGCTGGTCGTGGAGGTCGTCAACCCGGTGCGCGTCGACCCGACGGGGCGTGGGGGCGCGGCGGTCCCGGGCAGCGGGACCGGCCTGGTCGGCATGGCCGAGCGCGTGGCCCTGGCCGGCGGGGACCTCGAGGTCGGACCGGTGGAGGGGTCGTTCCGCGTCCGCGCCCGACTACCGTGGTCCGCACCGTGATCCGGGTCCTGGTGGTCGACGACGACGCGCTGGTCCGAAAGGGGCTGGCGCTGCTCCTCGACGGCGCCCCGGACGTCGAGGTGGTCGGCGAGGCCGCCGACGGCCGCGAGGTCCCCCCGGCGGTGGCGTCCGCGGCACCCGACGTGGTGCTGATGGACATCCGCATGCCCGACGTCGACGGGGTCACCGCCACCCGCCGGCTGCGCCAGAAGCCCGACGCCCCGGAGGTCGTGGTCCTCACCACGTTCGACACCGACGAGAACGTGCTGGCGGCGGTGCGGTCGGGCGCGACGGGGTTCCTCGTCAAGGACACCCCGCCGGAGGCCATCGTCGACGCCATCCGCCGCGTGGCACGGGGCGAGCCGATCCTGTCCCCGGACGCGACCCGTCGGCTGCTGGACCTCGCCCTCGACGCGGAGGCGACCCGGGCTCGGGCGCGGGACGCGCTGGCGGCGTTGAGCGACCGGGAGCGCGAGGTGGCGCACGCGATCGGGGACGGGCGATCGAACGCCGAGATCGCCGAGGCCCTGTTCATGAGCGTGGCGACGGTGAAGGCCCACGTCTCCCACATCTTCACCAAGCTCGGGCTCGGGAACCGCACCCAGATCGCGCTGCTGGCCCACGAGGCGCGAGACCCCTGACATCCCGACACAGGGGGGCCGGGCCCCGGTGGCGCCAAGGGGGACGGCAGGAGCTAGGACGCGACGGAGGCCACGCGGTCGAACACCGCGTCGGCCACGGCCGCGGGGCCGCCCACCACGCGGAGGGACTCGATGTCGGGCCGGGTCGCGGCGAGCAGGTCCCGGGTCGTCGGCGACGCGTCGAGGTCGGTCGGGTGGACCAGCGCGAGCAGCCCGCCGGCGTGCCCCGTCGCGGCGCCGGCCAGCAGGGCGTCCGGCCAGCCCCCGCCGGAGGCGGCGTACGTGATGGCCGGGTCCGCCCCGCGCTCGATCGCCTCGGCGGCCACCGCCGCCGACGTGGCGTAGCGGTCGGGGCCGGCCAGGCGCCGGAGGGATGCGGCCAGCGACGCTGCCTCGGCCTCGACCGCCGGGCCCACAGCCGCCTGCCCGCCGACGAGCAGGACCTCGCGGTCAGCGAGCCGCTCGGCGGTCGGTGGCGGCAGGTCGTCGGTGGTGGCGAGCAGGACCGGCACGCCGAGCACGGCGGCCAGGCCCGAGGCCGACAGCGCGTCCGGCCACCCGCGGGCCGGGTCGACGTCGGCGCCCTCGGCCAGGAAGACAACCTCGGTGTCCCCGATCTCGTCGGCCACCGCGGCGGCGGTGGCGAACCGGTCCTCCCCGGCCAGGCGGGACACGGTCAGGTGCAGGGCCTCTGCGTCCGCGACGACCTGCGGGCCGAGGGCGGCCTCGCCGCCGAGGAGGATCGCGTGGCGGGCATCGACGGCCTCGATCGCGTCCGCGGCGGCCGCCGACAGCCCGTCGGAGGAGGTCAGCAGCAGCGGGGCGCCCAGGACCGTCGCGAGCGGGCCGCCGACCAGGGCGTCGGCGTGGTCGTCGGCGCGGGCCAGCACGACGACGTCGGCCCGCTCGACGGTGCGGTCGGTGACCGCCGCCGCGGTGGCGATCCGGTCGGTCCCGGCCACCCGCTCGACGACCGGCAGGGGCACGTCGTCACAGCCCGCGCGGATGTCGAGGCACACGTGGGCGGCGCCGCCCCGGTCGGCGAAGGCCCGGGCGGAGCGGAAGTAGAAGGACAGGTCCTGCCGCCACGTCGCGTCGTCGAGCAGTCGGGCGTCGGCGTCGGCCCACCCCTCCTCCCCCTCGACCTTCAACCAGCGGTCGAACCAGGCGACGGCGAAGTGCTGGGCCATCGCGTTCCCCTCCTCCCACGGCGTCGCGGGGAACAGCGGCAGCTGGGAGAACTCGAAGTGCGTGCCGGCCTGCAGCTGCACCTGGTAGGCGGGGACGCCCGCGTCGCGCCACAGGTCGAACCCGTACATCTTCAGCTCCGGGTCCGGTGGTTGGACGAAGGGGACCGGCGTCAGGAAGTAGTCGCCGGCCTGGCCCATCGCGGGCACCCGCGGGGTCACGTCGTCGGCGGCCACGCCCGACGGGGGCGCGGGCAGGTCGGTCCCGCCGGAGTCGATCTGGTCGTCCTGCAGCGCCAGGTTGTCGAGGGCGACGATCACGTCGATCGGGTTCTCGGTGCCGCTGACGCCCGGCCACGGCTCGAGCCCCTGCACGACCGTCACCCCGACCGCGCCAGCGGAGTGCCCCGCCGCCCCGAGCCGGTCGGGGTCGATGACGTCCCAGAACGGGTTGTGCGCGGTCCCGGCGGGCCCGTTCCCCTCCCCGGGGTACGGCCGGTCGGGGGTGGAGAGGAAGAAGTCGATCGCGTCGACGAGGTTCGTCTGGAAGACCGACGGCTCGAGGTTCGAGCCGGGCATCCCGTCGGGCGTGACGGAGTCCGACCGCCCCTGCCCCCGCGGGTCGAAGGTCAGCACCACGTAGCCCGTCCGGACCAGCGCCTGGGCGAGCCACCAGTAGAGGGTCTCGGGCGCCTGCACCGAGCCGTTGACGATCACGACGCCGGGCAGGTCGTCGCCGGGCTCGGCGTCGAGCGGCGCCCACACCCGGCCGCTCAGGCGGGCGCCCTGGGCGTCGTGGAACTCGACCGGCTCGACCTGGCCGACCAGGTCGTGGAACGGGTCGACGCCCGGGTAGCGGAACGGGTCGCCGGCGCACTCCTCACCCCACGTCGCGCAGATGTTGCCCTCGCTGCGCCACCACGGCTCGGTCAGCGTCCGCTCGGTGAACGCCGCGACGTTGGCGATCCCCTGCTCGGCCAGCCGGGCCTGGAAGGTCGGGTCGGCCAGGTGCTCGGCCGGCGACTCGAGGGTCCGCGCGTAGTTGGCGGCCTCCCGCGCGGTCCACTCGGGGGAGGGATGGTCTGGCCCCTCGGGGATCGCGGTCGCCGGGACGGCGGTCGCGGCCAGGGCGAGCGCCGCCGCGACGACGACGGACAGGGCTGCGCGGGCACGCGCACGGCTCATGGGGACTGCTCCTCGAGCGGGGGCGGGAGCATACCGGAGGACCCGGGTCCGCAGGCCGGTACAACTGGGGCTGCCGCACGCCCGACGGACAGGAGCCCCCGATGCCCGATCTCGGCCACGACCTGCAGTTCGGGGTGTTCCTCACGCCGGTGACCGACCCGCCCGACGGCCCGGTCGAGCTCGCCCGGGTCGCGGACCACGCCGGCCTCGACCTGGTGGCGTTCCAGGACCACCCGTACCAACCGGCGTTCGCCGACACCTGGACGCTGCTCAGCTACGTCGCCGCGGTCACCCACCGCATCGACCTGGTCCCCGACGTGGCGAACCTGCCGCTCAGGAACCCGGCGGTCCTCGCTCGCAGCGCCGCGTCCCTCGACCGGCTGAGCGGCGGGCGGGTGGAGCTCGGACTCGGCGCCGGCGCGTTCTGGGACGCGATCGTCGCGATGGGCGGCCGGCGGCTGTCGGCCGGGGAGTCGGTCCAGGCGCTCGAGGAGGCCATCGCCATCATCCGCGGGATCTGGGCGGCGGACGAGCGCGGCCGACTGGTCGTCGATGGCGACCACCACCGCGTGGACGGGGCGAAGCGCGGGCCGGCGCCGGCGCACGACATGGGCATCTGGGTCGGGGCGTACGGGCCGCGGATGCTCGAGCTGATCGGCCGCCTGGCCGACGGGTGGCTGCCGTCCCTCGGCTACCTCTCCGACGGGCCCGCAGCCCTCCGGGACATGAGCCGCCGGATCGACGAGGGCGCGGCCTCTGCGGGTCGTGACCCCGGGGACGTCCGCCGGCTCCTGAACATCGAGGGCCGGTTCGGACCCCGAGCCGAGGGGGTCCTCCAGGGTCCGCCGGAGAGGTGGGCCGAGGACCTGGTCGACATGGCCCTCGAGCACGGCATCAGCGGCTTCATCCTGCAGACCGACGAGGCGGAGACCATCGAGCGCTTCGCCGGCGAGGTCGCCCCCGCCGTCCGCCAGCAGGTGGCCGCCGAGCGCGGGTGACCGCGTGCGGTGACGCGAACCGGGGGAGGGCCAGGTGATGGACCAGACCGCTCCCCCGCACGACCAGCCCGTGCCGCCGGTGATCCGGCGGGCGACGACGGCGCTGTTCACCGCGCTCGCCAGGGTCCGGGACGCCCGCGCGTTCCACCCGCGGGGGGTGACCTTCGCCGGCGCGCTGACCCTGGTCGGTCGGGGTGTGCGCCTGCCCGGCGTCGAGGCTGGTCCGGCGCTCGTCCGCCTCTCGAAGGGAGCCGGGCTGCCCGACGGCGTCCCCGACGTGCTCGGCCTGGCGGTCCGGCTGCCGGATGCCCTCGGGCCTGGACGCCCGCAGGACCTCCTGCTGTCCACCGCGGGGACCGCGCCGGTCGCCCGCCACCTGCTGCGCCCGACCCGCGGGGTGGACCGCCGGACGTTCTCGAGCCTGCTGCCCTACCGGGTGGAGGGGGGCGCCCGCGTGGTCGGTGCGCGTTGGGCGGGGCCGCCCCGGGCCGAACCGCTGCGGATCGCGGACCTGGAGGCGGCCGTCGACGGGGGCGAGGCGGCGTTCACCCTCGTCGTGGCCTCGCCGTCCGGGGAGTGGCACCCGGTCGCGCACCTGCAGCTCCAACGGCGGCTGCCGGCCGACGAGGCGCGCCGGATCCGCTTCCACCCGTGGAACACCGCACCGGGCCTGCGCCCGGCCGGGCTGCTCAACCGGCTCCGCGGTCCGGCCTACGCCGGCAGCCAGCGGGGGGCCACCTCGGAGTGACCCGCCAGGGGGTGTCGGTGGCACAGCGACGCACGGGTTCAGCGATGCACGGGCTCAGCGCTCGATGGCGATCGGGATCGCGCCCCACGGGCAGTAGCGGCCGATCTCGAGGAAGTCCTCGAGGTGCGCGTCGACGTACGCCGCGGTGCCGTCGCAGACCTCGATGGTCACGTCGACGATCTCGACGTCGGTGAGGTGCCAGTCGTGCCCGACGTTCACCCCGCCGTCGCCGCGGTGGATGACGCCGTTCGGGATGCCGATGTGCTCGCCGGCGGCGATGCCCTCCTCGATGCGGGCGAGGTCGACGTCGTGGTGGCCGGTGGTGCGGAAGGTCCCGTCCGGGGTCGCCCACTCGACGACCTCGGTGCCGGGCTCCTCGGGCACGTCCGGACCGTCGGGGGAGGTGACGGTGTAGGTCACGCGGATGGTGGCCGACCCGTCGTCGAAGGCCGAGGCCTCTGCGGTCGGGTCGCCGCTGGTGGGGTCGGTCGCGTCGGCCTCCCAGCGGACCGGCTGGTCGAGGGTGTAGGTGCCGTCGAGCAGCGGGGCGTCGCCGACGGACTCGTCGGCGGTGTGGAGGGTGACCTCGAAGTCCGTCGTCTCCCCCTCCTCCACCTCGACGTAGGCGAAGTCGTCGGTGCAGGCGATCGTCGGCTCGCCGTCGGGCTCGGTCGACGGGCCGCACCCGCGGCCGGTCACGACGAGTTGCCCGTCGCCGTCTCGCAGGACCCCGGAGAACCGCGGGTCGTCCAGCACGATCGTGCCGTCGGTGCCCGTGGCCTGGACCAGGTGGGTGGAGGTCCCGCCCTCGTAGGCGATGCCCGGATCGGTCGCCGAGACGGTGAACGGCACGTCGCCGCTCGCGTCGACGAGCTCGGCGGTGGCGGAGATGAGGTGATCCGGCTGGTCCCCGTCACCGGGGTCGCCGCCGCCGGTCGCCGCCGCCTCGCCGGCGGCCGCCAGCACGTCGTCGCAGACCGCGACCGTGCCGCCGAGGGCCAGCACCTCGCCGGGGGCCAGTCGGGCGAGCTCGTCGGCCACGACCTGGGGCAGGTCGCAGGCCGGCACCAGCAGGACGGGACCGTCGGTCAGCGACCCGCCGGCCACCGCGTCGACGGTGACGTCGGCGTTGGCCAGGTAGGCCGTCGCCGCCCCGTCGGGGAACGCCCGCTGGCTGATCGCGACCGCGGTCTCGATGCGCGAGTCGCCGGCCAGCCGACCGGTGACCACGGAGCCGGGGGTCACCGGCTCGCCACCCGGATCGCTGGGATCACCTGGAGCGCCGTCCTGGGCCAGCGCCGGGAGGGCCAGGACCGCCAGCAGCACCGCGCTGAGGACGGCCAGGAGGGGGAGGGGGACACGCGCCGCGGGGCGGGAGGGGAGGGACATCGGGCTCGTCGGCTCCTGGACGGGGGCGGCGGGGCTCGCCGCTCGATCTCCCTCTGACGCCGGCGTCGCGCGCCGGGTTCCCGCGGCGTCGCACGTCCGACGCCGCGGCTCAGCGACTGTGGACGTGGACGGCCAGCCAGCGGGTGCCGGCCGCTGTGGACACGACCCGGTGCGGGGTGCGGGCGGGGAGCACGACCCACTGCCCGGCGGCGAGGTCCAGCGGGACGCCGGCGACCTCGAGCGTCGCGGCGCCGTCGAGCAGCAGCACCCACTCGTCGTGGTCCTGGATCTGCTCCGAGGTGTCGGGCGACGACGAGCTGACGATCTGCTCGACGACCACCCCGCGGCGGTGGACGAGCTCCTCGAACCGCTCGCCGTGGGCCGGCGCCGCGGTCGGGGGCAGCAGGACGCCCTGGGACCACGGCGACGGGCCGGTGACCTCGCGGCGGACCGGGAGGATCCACCCCTCCTCCGTCGACGCCGCCCGGAGGGTCGCCTCGTCGACGTCCGGCGGGTCGAACGCCGAGGCGAGCTCCCCCGCCGCCGCCATCTGCCGGTACCCGTCGACCATCCCGAGCACCTGCGCGGCCTCCCGCACCGGGTGGAGGGTCGGATCGACGTCGAGCAGGGACACCGATACCTCGACCAGGACGACCGCGGGAGCTCCGGCGAGCGCGAACCCGGTCTCGAAGGGCCACACCGCGCAGCGGCCGGCGAGGGACGGCGCGTGGCGGATCCGGTGGACGTGGGGGATGCCGAGCAGGGCCTGGCTGCCGACGGCACCGGCGCCGAGCAGCTGCCACACCGACCGCGCCGCCCCGCCCACGTCGCGGACCGCCAGCTCGGTCGCGCGGTGCTCAGCGATGGGCTCGCCGTTCGCGAGGGTGAAGGGGAAGGGGACCCTACCCGGGGCGAGGTGGGCGAGGGACCTGGTCTGCGGGACCCCCCAGAACGGTCCGGCGCGACCGCTCATCCGCGCGTTGGCGTCCGACGCGACCTCGAAGCGGTTGTTGCGGTTGCGGACGCCGTCCACCACGATCCGGTCGAGGTGCCGCCACAGCCAGCGCCACGGGACGGCCTCCCGGGGTGCGCCCAACGCCGCCGCGGTGCCCGTCGGGTAGCCGAGCGGGAGGTCGAAGCCGCACAGCACCCGGTGACCCGCGTCGGCCAGCTCGATGAGGTGGTCGACGAGCCAGCCGGTCGCGTCGGCGCGGGTGCGGAAGGACCGCACGTGGTCATCCCGCCCGGTCGCGGCCACCGCCGCCCAGATGCCGTCGGGACCGCCGCCCGCGCGGGCGGGCCGGCTCGAGGCCGACCAGTCCACGACCACGACGGCGTCGACGTCCGGCGTGGATCGCGGGGTCGGCATGGTGTGGCCCTCCCCTCGGTGCGGTAGGTCGACAGACTGGCAGAGCGCACATGTTGCCGTCCGCACGGGTCCTGGGTAGACATCCGACGCAGTCGACGGAGATGGGTGGGGAGCGCAGTGGCACGGGAGGCGGAGGATCCGGCACCCCGCGAGACGTCGGGTCGGGAGACGTCGGGCGCCGCGATCGGCCTGCTCATCGCCCACGTCCGCGACCACGGCGGTGACGCAGCCGTCGCCCGGGTCCTCGCCCGCGCCGGTGTGGACGACGACCCGGCGTCGCTGGCCGACGCCTCGACCTGGGTGCCCCACGACGTGGGGGTCGCGCTGATCCACGCCGCGGCCGAGGAGCTCGACAACCCGCGGCTGGCCTACGACGTCGGCGCCGAGGCCCTCCGCCACGGGTTGAACCCCGCCCTCGTGCTGGTCGCGCGTGCGCTCGACACCACCCGCCAGGTGTACGGCCGCCTGCCCGACGTCGTGGAGCGGTTCACGTCGGCCGCGGAGGCGGCGGCCCTCGAGACCGGCCCGACCCACGCGGTCATCCGCTTCCGGGTGCGCGACGGCCACCGGCCGGACCGGGCGGTGTGCACCTTCGCCGAGGGCCTGGTGTCGATCGTGCCGCAGGTCTTCGGCCTGCCGCGGGCGCGCACGACCCACCACATCTGCCAGGTCGACGGCCACCCGGCCTGCATCTTCAGGGTGGGGTGGCAGCCCCGGTCGCGTCTGCCGTGGCGTCGCCGCGACCGCAGCTCCGGCAACCAGGCCGAGCTGGTCGCGCTCCGCGGCCAGCTGGAGGCGCTGCAGTCCGCCGCGTCGGACCTGGTCGACTCCGACTCGGTCGAGGTGGTCCTGCAGCGCGTCACCGAGCGCGCGGCGTCCGCGGTGCTCGCCCCCGCCTACCTGCTGGCCGTCGAACCCCCCGCCGGCGGTCCTCCGCTGGTCCGCAGCGCCGGCCTCGACCCGGACCGCGTGGACGAGTTCGCCCGCCAGCTGCTCGCGACCGGGCACCTGCCGCACGCCCTCGTGGCCGACGTCGAGTCCGCCCGGCGCTGGTACGGGCGGCTCGCCGCGGTGTACACCGACCGCACCGTCCACAACGACGTCGAACCAGCCCTCCTGCACGCGTACGCGCGGCACGCCGCCGCCGCGCTGGACGTCCTGACCGCCCTCGAGGGCAGCCGACGCGACGAACGTCGCGCCAACGCGCTGCTGCGGCTCGCCCACCAGCTCGCGACCACGAACGAGCCCGCGGAGGTGGCCCGGCTGGTCACCGCCGCACTGAGCGACATCGTCAGCGCGGACAGCACCGCGGTCTTCCTGTGGGACCCCTCGAGCGGGACGCTGCGCGCCGAGGCGACCGACGGGCTCGACGACGCCGCGTCGGCGCTCCTCATGGCCACGAGCCTCCGCGCGGAGGACATCCCGGAGCTGGCCCAGCTGCTGGGTCGCCGCGAGCCGATGGTGGTGGCCGCAGGGTCGGCGACGCCGACCCTGCGAGGGCTGCTCGACACGCTCGGCGTGCCGCACGTCGTCGTCGTGCCGCTGCTGAGCGGCGACCAGCTGCTCGGCGTCGTCGCCTCCGGCTGGGAGGTCGCCCACACCGCCGACGCGATCGGCGACGTCCTCGACCGGCTCCGCGGCGTCGGGGACCAGGCCGCGACGGCGCTGCGCAACGCCCAGCTGATGGCGACGGTGCGCCACCAGGCGGCGCACGACTCCCTGACCGGGCTGCCGAACCGCGAGACGTTCACCCAGCGGCTCGACGAGACGCTCAGGGAGGGGCGTGACGTCACGGTCCTGTTCTGCGACCTCGACCGGTTCAAGCAGATCAACGACAGCTACGGGCACGCGGCGGGCGACGAGCTGCTCCGCCAGATCGCCGCCAGGCTCCGCGGCGTCCTGCGGCCCGGCGACGTCGTCGGCCGGTTGAGCGGCGACGAGTTCGCGGTCCTGCTCGACGGGATCGCCGACTCGCTGGTCGCGGGCGACCTCGCCCGGCGGCTGGTCCAGGACCTCGCCGAGCCGTTCCGCATCGAAGGTCGTGAGATCCGGGTGACCACCAGCGTCGGGGTCGCGGTGCACCGCGGCACCGGCGGTCGCAGCGACGAGCTGCTGCGCCACGCCGACGACGCGATGTACCGGGCCAAGGAGCAGGGCCGCAACCAGGTCGCGACGGCGCGGACGCCCCTGCCCCTCAGCACGTCGGCACCCCGCTCGCTCGAGGAGGAGCTCGCCGTCGCCCTGGCCTCCGACCAGCTGCACCTGCACGTCCAGCCGATCGTGGACGTGGCCTCCGCCGCCGTGGTCGGTGGGGAGTGCCTGCTCCGCTGGGCGCACCCCCGACTCGGCGAGCTGACCGCCGGGTCGTTCCTGCCGACCGCCGAGGACAGCGGGCTGGTGGTCGAGCTCGACCTGTGGGCCCTCTCGGCCGCCTGCGACGACCTCGCGACCTGGGCTGATCCGACGCTCATGCTGTGCGTCAACCTGGCGGCCGCCACGCTGCTCGACCCCCGGCTGCCGGGGACGCTCCGCCGGGCGCTGGCGCGGAACGACCTCGACGCGGGGCGGGTGTGCCTCGAGATCGTCGAGAGCCGATCGCTCACCGACCTGCCCGGCGTCGTCGAGCGGCTGATCGAGCTGCGGCAGATGGGCACCCGCCTCGCCCTCGACGACTTCGGGACCGGCTACTCGACCCTCACCTGGCTCCAGCAGCTCCCCGTCGACCGCGTCAAGCTCGACCGCAGCTTCGTCGACGGCCTGCCGGACGACGCGGCCTCGGTGGCGGTCGTGCGCGGGGTCATGGCGCTGGCGGCTGAGCTCCACCTCGAGGTCGTCGCCGAGGGGGTCGAGGAGCCCGTCCCGGTCGAGGTCCACCGCGACGCCGGCTGCCGGCGGCTGCAGGGCTTCCGCATCGGGCGCCCCGCGCCCGGGCCGCCGGCCATCGCGCCCGATGTTGCGCAGGCGATCACGCCGGGAAGGTCGTCACCGACGCGACTGGAGACCCGATGGCAGACCTGACCGTGACCCGCAACGCCGACGCGCAGCGCTACGAGGGGCGACTCGACGGTGCCGGGGGCGACGGACCCCCCGACCTCGCGACGATCGCCTACCGGCTGCGCGACGACGTCGACCCGCCCGTGATCGCGCTGGTCCACACCGAGGTGCCGGAGTCGCTGCGCGGCGAGGGCGTCGGCGGCCGCCTCGTCCGCCAGGCCCTGGACGACATCCGCAGCCGCGGTGAGCGGCTCCTGCCCGAGTGCGGGTTCGTCGAGTCGTGGGTCTCCGAGCACCCCGACTACCAGGACCTGCTCCAGGGCTGAGCCACCCCTTCCCGCAGCCCGCCGGTCCGGGCATGATCGGCCCATGGGCACCGAGGACGACACCGGGGTCGTGTTCCGGCGAGCCGAGGACGGGTCGCGCAGCACCTCCGCCGTGGGCCGGGCCGTGGTCACCGCGGCCCTCCGCGACGTCGACCCCGCCGGGGCGCTCGCCGCCGAGCGCGAGACCAACTGGCGGTCGGGCTACCTCGACCACGTCGCGCAGCTGACCGTCGCGGGGCTGTCGTCACGTGACGGCGCGGTCGCCATCGCCCGGGACGGACTCGCCGCCGTCCACGCCCACATGCGCGTGGTCGACGACGGGGGGGACGAGCACGACCTCGACGTCCTCAGAACCCTCGAGCCGGACGCCGTGCCGGCCACCGAGGTAGTGCGCGGCGACGCCGACCCGGAGGAGGAGCTGGTCCTCGCGTACCGCGGCGAGCAGCTCCGCGGCGACGCACTGGCCGGTCAGCTCGACCGCTGGGTGGCGGACGGCATCCTCGAGCCGTCGGCGGCGGAGTCCGTCCGCGAGGTGATGGCCCACCCCGAGTGGCTGCGCCTGGACGGCCGCACCGTGGTCGTGCTGGGCGCCGGCGCGGAGATGGGGCCGCTGCCGGCGCTGCTGCGCTGGGGCGCGACCGTGGCCGGCGTCGACCTGCGCCGGCCGGAGCTGTGGCGCCGCGTGCTCGACACCGCACGACGAGGTGCCGGCACGCTCCTGGTGCCCGTCGACGAGCCCGGCGACCAGGACGGCCGACCGCTGGAGGAGCGCGCCGGCCTGGACCTCATCCGCGAGGTCCCCGCCACCGCGGAGTGGATCGCCGGGCTGGAGGGCACCGCGCCGGTGCTCGGCAACTACGTGTACGCCGACGGGGCGACCCACGTCCGCGCCGCCGTCGCCGTCGACGCCCTGACCTGCCGGGTGCACGCGTCGCGGCCCGACGTCGCGCTCGCGTTCCTGGCGACCCCGACCGACGTGTTCGCCGTCCCGGCCTCCGACGTCGACAAGGCGACCGCTGCCTACGAGGGGCGGTCGAGGACGGCGAAGCTGATGGCCCGCCCGCTGCGCACCCTGTCCGCCGGACGGCTGCTGCGCCGGGGCTACGCACCCGGTGTGGATCCGGGCATCTGCGACGCGCTGGTGCCCCAGCAGGGGCCCAACTACGCGCTGGCCAAGCGGATCCACCGGTGGCGCGCCACGGTCGCGAGGGCCGACGGCGGGGTCGTCTCCCTGCACGTCGCGCCGGCCACCCGCACCCGATCGGTGATGAAGAACCGGGCGCTCGCCGCCGCCTACGCCGGCGCCCACCGCTTCGGCGTGGAGATCTTCGACCCCGACACCACCAACACGCTCATGGCCGCGCTGCTGGTCGCCGACCTCCACCACGGCGGCGGTCCCACCCTCACCCACGTCTGGCAGGAGGAGGCGCACGCCGCGGTGCACGGCGGGCTGTGGACCTGCCCCTACGGGCCGCGGAGCGCCCTGGGGCTGGCCGCGCTGCTCGGGCTGTCCGGCGCGAGGTCCTGAGCCCGCACGCCGACCGCTGCGGGACCCCGGCGCCGGGAGACGAGGGACAGGCCGGTGACGCTCGCGGCCAGCAGCACGACCCCGAGCCACTGGGTGGTCGTCAGCGTCGCGTCGAACGCGATCCGGTTCACCACGATCGCGACCAGCGGGAACGCGAGCTCGGCCCAGGTGGCCAGCGACGCCGGCGCGGTCCGCAGGCCCCGGTAGTACAGGACCAGGGCGAGCAGGCCGGGGACCAGCGACAGGCCGAGCAGGCCGGGCACCTGGTCGGCGGCCGGCAGGACCGGACCGCCGACGACGGCCAGCACGACGGCCGCCACGGGCAACCCGACGGTGAGGCGGAGCGCGGTCAGCGTGGTCGGCTCGACGACGGCGCTGAGCCCACGACCGAGGACGGTGCCCATCGCCCACAGCGCCGCGGCGCCGACGGCCAGGGCCGCCGCGGTGGCCGAGTCGAGGTCGACCGCGCCCGGCTCGGGCTGGGACACGAGCCAGGCCCCGACGAGCGCGGGCACGGCGAAGAGGGCGAGTCGGCGCGACGGTCGCTCGCCGAGCAGCAGGGCGGCCAGGCCGAGCGCGATCAGCGGCTGCACCTTCTGCAGGAGCAGGGGAGGGGTGGGGTCGCCGATCGACAGCGCCTGGGTGAACAGGGTGGTCGCGAGCACCGACGAGCCCCCGCCGATCAGGACGACCTGCAGCCACTCGGTCCGGCCCAGCCGGGTCAGCTCGCCGCGGCGGCGCCACAGCGCCGTCGCCAGCAGGACCGAGATGACGGCGTGCTCCCAGAACACGACCGACACCGCGGGGGCGGACAGCGCCAGCCCGCGCCGGAACAGCGCGTCGGTGCCCCACAACCCGGCGGCGACGGCGACGATGCCGACACCTCGGCCCTGTGCGCCTGCGAACCCCCGGCTGCTGTCTGGTCCCTGGTCCATGGCGGCCCATGGTGGCAGCCGCGCCGCCGCCCGCCGCCCACGACGGTCCGAGCCGGTGCGACGCGGAGGTGCGGCGACCAAGATGGCCGGGTGCCCACCACGAGCGTGACCCCGACATGAGCGTGAACGAGGCAGCCGTCGTCGAGCGGGCGGCGGGTGGTGGCCCCGCGCTCGCAGGCGCCGGCTGGCGGTTGATCCGCCGCCAGCTGCGCCGGGCGCCGACGCAGTTCGCGTGGGGCATGGTCGGGACGACGCTCTACGCCGGCGCGACGGTCGTCAGCGCCCGGGTGCTCGGCTGGGTGACCGACACGCTGCTGTTCCCCGCCGTGGCCGAGGGGGATGTCACCACCGCCGCGCTGGCCGTCGCGGTGATCGCCGTCGTCGGGGTCTCGATGGTCCGCGCGGTCGGGATCGCGCTGCGCCGCGGTGGGGCCTACTCGGCGCAGTTCCGGTTGCAGCAGCGTGACCGGCGGGACGTCACCGAGCGGTACATGGACCTGCCGATCGAGTGGCACCGCCGCCACCCCACCGGCCAGCTGCTCGCGAACGTCAACGACGACGTCGAGGCGGCCAGCTTCATCGCCGCTCCCCTCCCGATGGCGGTCGGCGTGGTGGTCATGCTGATCGTCACCGCCGTGCTGCTCGTGCGGACCGACCCCTTCCTCGCACTCGTGGGCTTCGCGGTCGGGCCGCTCCTCGGCGTCGCGAACTACGTCTACCAACGGCGCATGCGCGTCGTCGCCGCCGAGGCGCAGCGGTTGCGGGCAGAGGTCTCCGAGACCGCCCACGAGTCGTTCGACGCCGCCCTGGTCGTGAAGACGCTGGGTCGCGAAGCCGACGAGTCGGACAAGTTCGCGGTGCGGAGCGACGCCCTGCGGGACCGGCTGATCCAGGTGGGCCGGCTGCGGGCGGTGTTCGACCCGGCGATGGAGGCGCTGCCGAACATCGGGATCCTGCTGGTCCTCTTCGTCGGGTCCCAGCGCGCCGCCGCGGGGGCGATCACCGCCGGCGACCTCGTGACCTTCGCGTACCTGTTCCGCCTGGTCGCCCTGCCGATGCGGGTGTTCGGCTGGCTGCTCGGCGAGCTGCCTCGCGGCATCGTCGGCATGGAGCGCGTGGACGCGGTGCTCGACACCGACGACCGGGTCGGCTACGGCCCGACGGTCCTCGGCGGGCCGGCGGACGCCCGGACCAGCGGTGCAGCGGGGGCGGCCGCCACCGCCGACGCCGTGACGTACCGCCATCCCGCGGTGGTGCGCGAGGACCTGGCGGCGCGGACCGCGGCCGCACCGGCCGGGACGGTCGCCGACGTCACCCGCGGCCTGGTCGACCTCGACCTCGAGGTGCCGGCGGGGCGGACGATCGCGATCGTCGGGCCGACCGGGTCGGGCAAGTCGACCGTCGCCCACCTGCTGGCCCGGCTGTTCGACCCCCAGCGAGGTCGCGTGTCGCTCGACGGGCACGCGCTGGCCGAGCTCGACCGCACGTCGCTGGCCGACTCGGTCGCGCTGGTCTTCCAGGAGGCGTTCCTCTTCGACGACGACGTCCGCCAGAACCTCACCCTCGGCGCGCCGATCAGCGACGAGGAGGTCCGGTGGGCCGCCCGGCTGGCGCAGGCCGACGGGTTCATCTCGGCGCTGCCGGACGGCTACGACACCCAGCTCGGCGAGCGGGGCGCGTCCCTCTCCGGCGGGCAGCGCCAGCGCATCGCCCTGGCCCGTGCCCTGCTGCGCCGCCCCCGGCTGCTGATCCTCGACGACGCGACGTCGGCGGTCGACCCGGCGGTCGAGTCCGCGATCCTGGAGGGGCTCGGTGAGCTCGACACGACCGTGGTCCTGGTGGCCTACCGGCGGTCGTCGATCGCGCTGGCCGACGAGGTCGTCTACGTCGAGGGCGGCCGCATCGTCGGTCGGGGCACCCACGACGAGCTGTACGCCACGCTGCCCGGCTACGCCGCCCTGATCGACGCCTACGACGCCAGCCGCCGCGCCGGCGTCCCCGACGACGTGGCGGGTGAGCGCTGATGCCGCCCGGTGCGCTCACCGCGGAGAGCCCCGAGCTGGGCACGCCCAGCGGCGCCGGCGCCGGTGCGACGATCCGCCGCGGCCTCGGCCTGTCACCCGAGCTGCGCGTCGGACTGGGCGTCACCCTGGCGCTGGCCGCGGTCGCCACCGCCGGCCGGGTCATCGTGCCGGTCCTGGTCCAGCAGATCCTCGACCACGGCTTCGACGCCTCGGCGGGGACCGTCGACCTCGGCGTCGTCGCCATCCGGGTGGGCTGGGGGGCGGCTGCCGTCGCGGTGACAGCCGTCGCCACCGGGGTGATGAACCTGCGCCTGGCCACCGTCGCCGAACGGGCGCTGTCGAACCTGCGCCAGCGGGCGTTCACCCACATCCACGACCTGTCGATGCTGCACCAGGCCGCCGAGCAGCGGGGCGTGCTGGTCGCGCGGGTCACGACCGACATCGACCAGATCAGCCGGTTCACGCAGTTCGCCGGCCTGCAGCTGATCACCAACGCGGGGCAGGCGACGCTGGCGCTCGTCGTCATGCTCGTGCTGTCCTGGCAGCTGGCGCTGGTCGTCCTGGTGCTCATCCCCCTCATCGTCTGGGTCATCCGGCGGTTCCAGACCAGGCTCGACGCCGCCTACCAGATCGTCCGCCAGCGGATCGGCCGGCTCCTCGGGACCCTCGCCGAGACCGTCGTGGGGGCGCAGGTCATCCGGGCCTACGGGGTGGAGGACCGCATCCGCGACCGCCTCGACACCGCCATCGGCGAGCACCGCCAGGCCGCGGTGCGGGCGGGCTGGCTGTCCGCGGCGTTCTCCGGCGTGGGTGAGCTGGTCAGCTCCGTCGTCATCGCGAGCGTGCTGGTGGCCGGCGCGGTGCTGGCCGTCAACGGGGTCACCACCGTCGGCGACGTGGTCGCGTTCCTCTTCCTCGCCCAGCTGTTCGTGGAGCCGGTCCAGGCGTTCGGCGAGGCGGTCAACGAGGCGCAGAACGCCATCGCCGGGTGGCGCCGCGTGATCGAGGTGCTGGACATCGAGCCGGACGTCGCCGACCCCGGGCCGGACGGCGTCGACCTGCCCCAGGGGCCGCTCGGCATCCGCTTCGACCACGTCGACTTCGCCTACCCGACGGCCGACGGGACGTCGGGCGAGCAGGTCCTCTTCGACGTCGACGTCGCGATCGCCGCCCAGAGCCGGGTCGCGGTCGTCGGGGAGACGGGGTCGGGGAAGACGACCTTCGCGAAGCTCCTCACGCGGCTGATGGACCCGACCGCGGGTGCGGTGTGCGTGGGCGGGATCGCACTCGACCGGGTCCGCTTCGCCAGCCTCCGCGACCGGGTCGTGATGGTCCCCCAGGACGGGATGCTCTTCAGCGGCTCGATCCTCGACAACGTGCTGATGGGTGACCCGCGACAGGACGAGGCAGCGGTCGTCCGGGCCGTCGAGGACCTCGGCGTGGCCGACTGGGTCGCGTCCCTGCCCGAGGGCCTGGCCACCCAGGTCGGCGAGCGCGGCGACGCGCTCAGCGCCGGGGAGCGCCAGCTCGTCGCCCTGGCCCGCGCCTACCTGGCCGACCCGGACGTGCTGGTGCTGGACGAGGCCACGTCGGCGGTGGACCCGGCTGCGGAGGTGCGGATCCAGCGGGCGCTGGCCGGGCTGACCGAGGGCCGCACGACGGTGACCATCGCCCACCGGCTCTCCACCGCCGAGCAGGCCGACCGGGTCCTGGTCTTCGACCGCGGCCGGATCGTCGAGGACGGCCCGCACGCCGAGCTGGTCACCGCCGGCGGGCTGTACGCCGGCCTGCACGCCGCGGGGGAGGCGGGCACCAGCTCGCGGATGTAGCGGCCCAGCTGGGCGCGCTCGCGCGGTGGTGCGCCACGACGCCGTGCAGGGCCGGGCCTCACCCGCACGCGATGCGGACCTCGAGTCGCGCGCCCTCGCCCGGGGCGCTCGTGAACCCGAGCTCGGCGCCCACCCCGACGGCGCGCTCCCGCATGGACCGCAGGCCGAGGTGGCCCGGGTAGTCAGCGGTCGGGTCGAAGCCGACGCCGTCGTCGACGATCACCAGCGCCAGCCGCCCTCCGTCGACGCCGAGGGTCACCGTGACCGCCGTCGCATCCGCGTGCTTGACCACGTTGTGCAGCGCCTCCTGCGCGATGCGGTACAGCGCCTCCTTCGTCGCGATCGGGAGGTCCGGCTCGGGACCCAGTGCCGCCGTCACGTCGATCTGGTGGCGGGCGCGCACGGCGCGGAGCTGGCGGTCGAGCGCGGCGACCAGCCCCTCTGCCTCGAGCGCCTCGGGGCGCAGCTCGAAGATCAGCGCGCGCATCTCCGCCAGCCCCGCCTCGGCCAGGCCGACGACGTAGTCGAGCGGCTCGACCAGCGCCTCGGGCCCCCGGTCGACGACCTGGCGGGCCGTCTTGGCCCCGAGGGCGATCCCGTACAGGGCCTGGGACACCGAGTCGTGCAGCTCGCGCGCCAGCCGCTGGCGCTCCTCGAGGGCCGCCGATCGCTGCACCGCCGTGTACAGGCGCGCGTTCTCCACCGCAGCGGCCGCCTGGTCGGCCAGGGCCCGGAGGAAGGCCCGCTCGCCGTCGTCGACCTCGACCCCGGGCGGGTAGTAGACGCACAGCCCGCCCAGGTTGCGGCGCTGCGGGTCGAGGGGCACGACCAGCATCCCGGTCCACTCCACCAGGGGCATCAGCGGCTGGAGCGGGCCGAAGACGTCGTCGGCCAGGACCATGTCGCGGGCGTCGGGGACCCAGAGGCTCTCCTGGCGGCGGACGGCGGTGACGATGGGGGTCTCGACGTCGCTGCGCCACAGCTCGGCCAGCGCCTCGGGGTAGCCGTCGGGCAGTCCGTGGTGGTGGACCGACTCCAACCCCTCCGTGGCCGGATCGACGAGCTGCACCGAGCAGGCGGTCGCCCGGCTGGCCTCCACGACGGTGGCGGCCAGACGGGACAGGGTGGTGGCGAGCGGCTGGTCGACGGTCAGGCTCTCCGCCACGGCCGCGAGGGCCCGGACCCGGCCGCGGAGCGCCTCCTCGGCCCGGCTGGCGCGGATCGCCGTGGCGATCGTCGAGGCCGCGGCCCGGAGCGCATCCAGCTCGGCCTCGGTCCAGACCCGCTCGAAGGCGCACTCGTCGAAGCCGATCATCCCCCACCAGCGACCCTCGACGGTGATGGGGACCACCGCGATGGAGAGGGTCTCGTCCGCGGTCAGCTGCACCTGCTCCACGGGCCTGAAGTCGCGTCGCAGGCCGTGGACGGTCTCGCCGCGCTGGAACCGCTCGACCCACCGGCCGAAGCCGATCCCCCGGTAGGGCATCGCCAGCAGCGTGGGATCGTCGGCGATCGAGCGGACCCCGGGCGCCGCCCACTCGAAGCGCTGGGTGGCCCACACCTCCCCGTCGCCGTCCCAGCGGTAGTTCTCGAACAGGTAGACCCGCGAGGTGCCGGTGGCCTGCGCCAGGCCGATCAGGGCCTGGGGCATCTTGGCCTCCCAGGGCTCAGCCGGGTCGAGGAAGCTCTCGGCAGCCAGCCGGACGGCTTCGAGGATCGCCCCGCGCCGGGCCAGGGCCTCGTCCGGAGTGGCCCCGCGCAGGCTCGTCACCGCGGCCCCCCGGGAGGTCCGCCGAAGGTCTGACCCGATCTCCGCCGGACACCGCATGCCGCGACGTCGGCGCGGGGGGACCCTGTGGTCACCTGCTCGTCCCCTCGCCCGTCAGGACCGCCGTGCCCACCCGACCACCCCGCCGCCGCCTCGCGGTCGTCGACGTGGATGCGGGCGTGGGGCGCGGCGTGGCGCTGCGGGTGGCCGCCGAGGCGGACCTGGAGGTGGTCGCCACGACCGCCGACGCCCGCGCCACGGCGGGCGTGCCGCTCGACGCGGTGGTGCTCAGCGCGCGGCGGGTCGACGACGCGGTGCTGGCCGCGCTGGCCAAGGCGGCGCGCACCCACCCGGGCGTCCCGGTCGTGGTCGTGAGCCTCGACGACAGCGCCGCGTGCCCGTCCGAGGGGTCGGCGACGGCGTTCGTGTCGATGCACGACGGCGACGACGCGCTGCTGGCCGTGCTCCGCGAGGTCTGCGACCGGCGCGCCGGCACGCCGTGCGGGCGCTGCTGACCGCCCCTCCCCCGCCGGGTCACCGCGCCGGGCTGGCCATGACGCCGGCCTCGGCGGGCGGGACCAGGCCGACGCGGATCGCGTGGAGGGCCGCCTGGGTGCGGCTCTGCACGCCGAGCTTGGCCAGGACGCGGCTGACGTGGGTCTTGACGGTCTTCTCGCCGATGACCAGCTCGCGGGCGATGTCCCGGTTCGAACAGCCGCGCGCGATCAGGCACAGCACGTCGGTCTCGCGTGCGGTCAGCGACTGGGGCTGCTCCGGCCCGCGGACCTCCCGCACCAGCCGGGCGGCGGCCGCGGGGGCCAGGCGCACCTCGCCGCGGGCGGCGGCGTGGATGGTGCGGCACAGCTCGTCGGCGTCGGTGTCCTTCAGCAGGTAGCCGGTCGCGCCGGCCTGCACCGCGCCGATGACCTTCTCGTCCTCGAGGACGCTGGTGACCGCGACGACCTCGACCTCGGGCATCTCGGCCTTGATCGCCGCGATCGCCGCGACACCGTCCATCACGGGCATCACCAGGTCCATCACCACCACGTCGGGCGTGTGGCGGCGGACCTTGTGGAGGGCCTCCCGGCCGTCGGCGGCCTCGTCGACGACCTCGATGTCGGGGTCGAGGGACAGGAACATGCGGAGGCCCTGGCGCACGACCCGGTGGTCGTCGACCAGGAGGACGCGGACGGACATCGCGAACGGCTCCTGTGGACGCCGCCGGACCCCTCGTCCGCCGGCTGGGGGACCTGCCGAGTGTACGCGATCTCCACTTCTGGTGCGGCACGGGAGGCCGATGCCGGGTCCGCCGAAGGGCTGACTCGCCGTTCGGCGCAAGGCCCGACGGCGCCGCCGGGTCCCCTCCATAGCGTCCTCGTCGACCGGTCGGGACCGCCACCGGCCACCCCCACCGACGAGGAACCGCCCCCATGTCATCTGTTCTCACCATCCCGGACGCCACCCGTCCGCAGCACAGCCCGGCCGCCGCCCGCGCCGTCGACCTGACGAAGGTCTACGGCAGCGGAGAGGCCGCCGTCCACGCCCTCGCCGGCGTGTCCGTCGACTTCCGCACCGCGGAGTTCACCGCCGTCATGGGCCCCTCGGGCTCCGGCAAGTCCACCCTCATGCACTGCATGGCGGCCCTCGACACCCCGACCAGCGGCACGGTCACGATCGGCGACACCGAGGTGAGCGGCCTGGACGACCGCCGGCTCACCACCCTGCGTCGCGACCGGATCGGCTTCGTCTTCCAGTCCTTCAACCTGCTGCCGATGCTGACCGCCGCGGAGAACATCACCCTCCCCCAGCGCCTGGCAGGTCGGACGGCCGACGCCGGCTGGCTCGACCGGGTCGTCGACATGGTCGGCCTCCGCGATCGGCTCGGCCACCGCCCCGCGGAGCTGTCCGGCGGCCAGCAGCAGCGCGTCGCCGTCGCCCGCGCCCTGGCCGGCCGCCCCGACATCGTCTTCGCCGACGAGCCCCCCGGCAACCTGGACTCGCGCAGCGGTGCGGAGGTCCTCCGCTTCATGCGCCGCAGCGTCGACGAGCACGGCCAGACCATCGTGATGGTCACCCACGACCCGACCGCCGCCGCCCACGCCGACCGGGTCGTCTTCCTCGCCGACGGCCGGCTGGTCGGCGAGCTCACCGACCCGACGGCAGAGGCCGTCCTCGACACCATGAAGGGGCTGGGTGCGTAGCGATGCTCTCCACCGTCATCAAGAGCCTGCTGGCGCACAAGGTGCGCCTGTCCATGACCGCCCTCTCGGTGGTGCTCGGCGTCGCGTTCGTCGCCGGCACCCTCGTCCTGACCGACACCCTCCGCGCCACCTTCGACGACCTGTTCGCCGAGGCCTACGCCGACATCGACGTCGCCGTCATGAGCGCGGAGTCCGACGACAGCGCCGTCGCCACCGACGCATCCGGCGTCCCGGTCGACGTCGTGGACCGGATCACCGCGGTGGAGGGGGTCGCCGCCGCCATGGGCGACGTCCAGGGCACCGCGGTGCTGCTCGACCTCGACGGCGAGCAGCTCGGCAACCCCCAGGCGCCGTCCATCGCCGGATCGGTGCCCACCGAGGAGGGGATGTCCGCCGTCGTGCTCCGCGAGGGCCGCTTCGCCGAGACCGCCGACGAGGTCGTCGTCGACGTCGGCACCGCCACCACCGAGGACCTGGTCGTCGGCGACCGCGTGCAGGTCGTCGCCGACGGCCCCGCCACCACCCACACGATCGTCGGCTTCATCGGCTACGGCGACCTCGACAACCTCGCCGGCGCCACGATGGCGCTGTTCGACCCGGACACCGCCTTCGAGCGGTTCAACACCGACGGCGGCTACGCCATGGTCACCGTCGCCGCCGACGGGGTCGACCACGACGTCCTCCGCGACCGGATCGCCCGCGCGATCGGGGCGGACTACGAGGTGCTGACCAGCGCCCAGCTCGGCGAGGACGCCGCGTCCCAGGTCACCGAGGGGCTGGGGATCATCACCACCGCCCTGCTGGTCTTCGCCGGCATCAGCCTGTTCGTCGGCTCGTTCATCATCGCGAACACCTTCGGGATCATCGTCGCCCAGCGCACCCGCGAGCTGGCGCTGCTCCGCGCGGTCGGCGCGAGCCGTCGTCAGGTGGTCGCGTCGGTGCTGGGTGAGGCGCTGGCGGTCGGGGTCGTCGGGTCGGTCGTCGGCGTCGGCGTCGGGGTCGGCGTGGCCGCCGGGCTGCGCAGCGTGCTGGACACCTTCGGCCTGACCCTCCCCGAGGGCCCGCTGGTCGTCGAGCCCGCCACCGCCGTCGTCGGCCTGGCCGTCGGCGTGGTCGTCACCACCCTCGCCGCGATCGGCCCGGCCCTGCGCGCCGTCCGCGTCCCCCCGGTCGCGGCCCTGCAGGCCGTCGCGGTGCCCGCCACCCCGCGGGGCGGGAGGGTCCGGAACGTCCTCGGCGTGCTCGTCCTGCTCGGCGGCCTGGCCGTCATGAGCGCCGGCCTGCTGGCCGGCGGCGGTGCCGCGGTGGCCGGTGGCGGGGCGGCGATGGTGATGGTCGGCATGTCCCTGCTGGCCGCGGTGGTCGCCCGCCCGGTCGTCGGGCTGATGGGGGTGCCGATCGCCCGGGTGATGGGCATCCGCGGCGACCTGGCCCGCCAGAACGCGATGCGCAACCCGACCCGGACCGCGTCGACCGCGTCGGCGCTGATGATCGGCCTCGGCCTGGTGACGTTCACGATGATCTTCGCGTCGTCGATCACCGCGTCCACGTCGGCCTCGATCGACGAGTCCTTCCTGGCCGAGTTCAACATCCGCTCCACCCAGGTCGGCCCCGTCGGCATCCCCGAGCAGGTCGTCGGCGCGGTCGAGTCCGTCGACGGGGTCGCCGCGGTCAACGCGATGACCTACACCGACTTCACCCACGCGGGCACCGAGATCTTCGGCGCCGGCGTCGACCCGGCCACCTTCGGCCAGACCCTGGTCGTCGACGAGGTCGAGGGGGCGATGGCCGATCTGGCCGAGGGCGGGGTGGCGGTCAAGGCCGCCGTGGCGGAGGACGAGGGGTGGCACGTCGGCGACGTCGTCGACCTGACCTTCCCCTCCGCCGGTGAGGTCGCCGTGCCGATCCGCGCGGTGTTCGAGGCCGACGTCGACACCTCGTGGCTGTTCGACAACGCGACGGTCCGCGAGGTGACCGAGGGTGCGCCGCTGGGGCAGCTGTTCGTCCGGTTGGCCGACGGCGTGGACGTCGACGAGGCCCGCGCGGACCTGGAGGTGGCGTTGGGCCCGTTCCCCACCGCGCGGCTGATGGACCAGGCGGAGCTGAAGGCGGACCTGCAGGCGCAGGTCGACCAAATGCTCGGGCTGATGTCGGCGCTCCTGGTGCTGTCGATCGTCATCGCGCTGGTCGGGATCGTGAACACCCTCGGCCTGAGCGTCTACGAGCGGATTCGCGAGCTCGGGCTGCTCCGCGCCGTCGGGGCCTCCCGCCGGCAGGTCCGGGCGATGGTCCGCTGGGAGGCGGTGCTGATCGCCGGCCTCGGCGCCACCCTCGGGTTGGCGATCGGGGTCACGTTCGGGCGGCTGATGACGCTCGCCCTCGCCGACCAGGGGATCAGCACCTTCGAGGTGCCGGCCGCCCAGCTGGTCATCGGGTTCGTCGCGGCCGCGCTGGCCGGGATCGCCGCGGCGATCCTCCCCGCCCGACGGGCCAGCCGGGTCGACGTGCTGAAGGCCCTGCAGATGAGCTGATCAGCGCCGCGACCGTCCCGGCGCCGGACCCCCGCGGTGGGGTCCGGCGCCCTCCGGCGTCCTGGGACGGTCCTCAGCCAGGCCGGAGGTGGTGGAGGAGCGCGCGGCCGTAGGCGTCCGCGGCGGTCGGTGCGGTGTAGGCCGTGCGGACCTCGTGGACCTCGACGAGGACGTGCCAGTGGTCGCCGTCCCGCTCGAGGGCGGCGAAGGCGTTCCCGAGCCGCTCGCGGAGCTGGTGCTCGTGGGGCAACCAGATCACCTCGCGCAGCATGATCGCGTCGAGCGCCCACTCGGTCGTGCCGTTGAACGCGATCGCGGCACCGGCGGGGGTGTGACGGACCTCGCAGACCATGTCGGAGATCCGGAACACCCGGTCGTCGAGGTCCCGGTCGGGGATGAGGAAGCGGTCCCCGTCGACGGGGTCCCAGACCAGGCCGGCGTCACGGAGGTCCCGGGCCAGCTCGGTGGAGATCACGGATCCCAGCCTGGCCGGGTGACGCCGAGCTGTCCACGCTCACGGCCATCACCTGGGTGCACCAGCCGCTCCCAGCGACGGCGCCCGCACCCACGGCGAACCGGCCCCGACCACCTGGGTGCACCAGCCGCTCCCAGCGACGGCGCCCGCACCCACCCCGAACCGGCCCCGACCACCTGGGTGCACCAGCCGCTCCCAGCGACGGCGCCCGCACCCACGGCGAACCGGCCCCGACCACCTGGGTGCACCAGCCGCTCCCAGCGACGGCGACCGCACCCACCCCGAACCGACCCCGACCACCCGGGTGCACCAGCCGCTCCCAGAGACGGCGACCGCACCCACCGCGAGCTCAGCCGCGGTCGAGGTGCCGGCGGATCTCGCCTCCCGCCCTGCGCGGTTGGCCCCGATCGTGCTGGCCGAGGGGCCGTAGCCGAGCAGGTGGATCCGCGGGTCGCCGGCGACGTGCGTCCCGTCCACGCGGATCCCGCCCTCCGGCCCTCGCAACCGCAGCGGCGCGAGGTGGTCCAGGGCGTGGCGGAACCCGGTGGCCCACAGGATCACGTCCGCGCGGACGAACCGGGGGCCTCCCTCCGACCCCTCGTCCCACACCACCCCGTCCGGCACGACCCGGTCGAACATCGGCTGGCGCGCGAGGGCGCCACGGCGACGCGCCTCCTCCACCGGCGGGGTGACCGCCAGCCCGGTGACGCTGACCACGCTGGCAGGTCGCCGGCCCTCCTCGACCGCGTCGGCCACCTTCGCGACGGCGGCCCTCCCCGCCTCCTCGTCGAAGGGACCCTCGCGCCACCGGGGCGGCCGCCGGGTCACCCACGTCGTCGACGTCACCCGGCTGATCTCGGCCAGGTGCTGGATCGCGGAGTGCCCGCCGCCGACCACGACGACGTGCTGGCCGGCGAACCCGTCGGGGCCGTCGTAGTCGTGGGTGTGCAGCTGGCGGCCGCGGAAGGACCCCATCCCGGGGTAGCTGGGCCAGAACGGACGCGTCCACGTGCCGGTGGCGTTCACGACGACCCGGGTCCGCCACACCCCCTCGTCGGCGCGGACGACCAGTCGCCCGTCGCCAGCCTCCTCCACCGACCGCACGGCGACCGGTCGCCGGACCGGCAGGTCGAACGTCCGCTCGTAGTCGGCGAAGTACGCCGGCACCACGTCGCTGGCCCGGGCGTCGGGGTCCGCCGGCGGGACGTCCATCCCGGGCAGCTCGTGGATCCCGTGCACGTCGCGCATGGTCAGCGTCGGCCAGCGGTGCTGCCACGCGCCGCCCGGCGCCGCGTCCGCGTCCAGCACGACGAACTCGTCGCCGCCGAACCCACGCCGGGACAGGAAGTGCGCCGCGGACAGGCCGGCCTGGCCCGCGCCGATGACGACGACCTCGACGTCGCGGACAGCGCCCGCACGCACGACGGCGGCCGGGCTGTCCGGCCCGACCGCCGCGATGGCTTCCCGTGCGCGATCAGCGGTCGCGGTCACCGCCCTCCTCCTCGGCCTTCCACCCGCTGGGTGAGGTCTCGGAGTCGGTCTGGGTGTGCTGGACGGCCTCGACGACCTCGTCGGGGTCCTTCTGGTCGGCGTCCTCGACGCCCATCGACTTGGCGGACTCGCGCAGCTCCTCCACCTCGCGCTCGTCGGTGGGGCGGTCCGTCGGCTTCTGGTCGTTCGCGCTGTGGTCCTGGGCCATGGCGGGCTCCTCTCTCGGGTGACCTCTGGACTCGGTGCCCTACCCGTCGCCGGGCCCGCGAACCGGCCCGGCCGGTCACGTCGTCCCGCAGCTCCACGTCATCGCCTCCGCGTAGTTGGATTTTGAACTACAAGGTCGGCGCGGGCGGGAGCATTCCCGAGGGCCGAACGTCATCGCCTGCCGAGGACCACCGGCCTCACCTCGGCCGGCCCGCGAGGCGGACGATCGGAGGGTCTCCCCGACGTCGGAGGTCGTCATGCGCACGTCCGTCTCCCACCGCTCCTCGATCGGCGTCCCGCACCGCACCGGCGCGCGCCGCCACCACCCCTGTACGGCACTGGTCATCGTCGCCGTCGTCCTGGCCGCGCTCCTGACGCCCAGACCCGCAGGCGCTCAGGGGACGGCCACGATCGAGGTCCCCACCGGCGCGCTCACCGAGATCGAGATCAGCGACGTCCTGAACTGCGCGGTGCGCCACATCGCCGACGACCAGGGCGAGTTCTACGGCGACACCGCCTGCGCCACCCTGATCGCGACGGCGGGGACCCTGTTCGGTCCCGCCGACATCCCCGCCGGGAGCGCGGCCGGACCGCGGACCACGTTCACGCCGGTCAGCCAGTCCGCGGTCAGCGGGTCGGGCACCCAGGGCGACCCCCACCGGATCACCACCACCGTCGACCTGCCCGGCACCACCCTCCGGATCACCCAGGTCGACAGCTACGTCGCCGGGGAGGAGTCCTACCGCACCGACGTCACCGTCGAGAACGTCGGCGACCTCGGTGCCGACGGGATCCTGTACCGGGCCGGTGACTGCTACCTCCAGGACTCCGACGACGGCTACGGCCGCCAGGGGCCCGGCGGCGCGATCGCCTGCGTGGCGGTGGACGCCGACGGCACCGGCCCGGGCGACCGGGTGGAGCAGTGGCTCCCCCTGACCCCCGGCAGCCACTCCTACGAGGCCGGCTACAGCGAGGTGTGGGCCCGCATCGGCGCCCAGCAGCCCTTCGACGACACCTGCCGCTGCGACGAGCAGATCGACAACGGCGCCGGGCTGAGCTGGTCGTTCTCCCTGGCCCCGTCCGCTGCGGCGACCTACTCCCACCTGACGACGTTCTCGCCGGAGGGGCGGATCCCGCTGTCGACGGCGAAGACGGCGGAGGCCACGCCGGTCGGCCCGGGCGCGCCGGACCGCTACACGATCACCGTCCACAACCCGAACGACGAGGCCGTGACCGTGACCGAGGTGCGCGACACCCTCCCCGAGGGCTTCACCTACACCGCGGGCACCACGACCGGCGCGACGACCACCGACCCGCAGGTGACCGGGCGGACCCTCACCTGGGACGGCCCGCTCACCGCCCCGGCCGGTGGCACCGTGACCCTGACGTTCGGTGTCACCGCCAGCGCGGTGCCGGGCACCTACCACAACGAGGCGACCGCGCTGGCCGTCGACCACACGGTCAGCCCGACCGGCCCGACCGCACCGGTCCAGGTGGTGGAGGGGGACGTGCCCCGCATCGAGGGCGACGGCGTCCAGCGGGTGGCCATCAACCTGTGCCAGTTCCTGTTCACCGAACCGGACCAGGCCCGCACGGTGGTGCTGGCCCGCGACGACGTGTTCGCCGACGCGCTCGCGGGCGCGCCGCTCGCCGCGGACGACTCGTGCATCCTCTACACCGCCGGGGGGCCGACCGCGGCGCTGGACCCGGCCACGCGGACCGAGCTCGACCGCGCCCTCCCCGACGGCGGACGCGTGCGGATCATGGGTGGCACGAACGCGGTCTCCACGGCCGTCGAGTCCGAGCTGACCACGGCCGGCTACGTCGTCGAGCGCTTCGCCGGCCCGACGCGCTACGAGACGGCGGAGGCGATCGCCCGCCGGGTGGTCACCGAGCGTCCCGGCGCCACCGAGGCGCTGCTGGCCTTCGGCGAGCGCTTCCCGGACGCGGTGACCGGCGGTGCGTACGGCGCCGAGGCCGGCGTGCCGATCGTCCTGACCCCCACCGCCGCCCTGCACCCCGCAGCCCAGCGGGCGCTGACCGACCTGGGCATCACCACCACGACGGTCCTCGGCGGTCCGAACGCGATCAGCGACGTCGCAGCGGCGGCGGCGCCGGGCAGCCGTCGGATCGCGGGTGACAACCGGATGGGGACGGCCGCCGCGGTCGCCACCACCCTGTGGCCGGCGGTCCTCGACGGGCCCGTCGACCAGGTCGTGATCACCAACCTCGACCGCGAGGACGGGTGGGCGTTGACGCTCGCCTCCGCACCCCTGTCGGCCCGGAACGACGCGCCGCAGCTCGGGGTCGGCAGCGACCGCTGCCCCGCGGAGACCGCGGGGTTCCTGCAGGCGCTCGACCCCCGTGCGTCGACGGCGTTCATCATCGGCGACACCTCGTACGTGAGCGAGGCGGTGGCCGCCGACATCGTCGGCGACCTGGCGAGCTGACCCCCTCGGCCGGCGTCACTGGTGGGCGCCGGCCACCGCGATGTCGAAGGCGTTGCCCTCGGGGTCGGTGAAGCTGGCCCAGGTGGTGCCGTACTCGTCGAAGTCCCCGACGTGGGTGGCGCCGAGGGCGACGACGCGCGCGGTCTCCGCCGCGAGGTCCCCGTCGGCGACCAGGTCGACGTGGACCCGGTTCTTCGTCCCCGACGGCGGCTCGGGGACCATCAGGAACATCATGGCGGTCCGTCCCGGCTGGCGGTCGGCGATGCCGATGCCGGCGTAGTACGGGCTCGCGCCCTCGTCGACGGGCTGGTCGAGCACCTGGCTCCAGAAGGCGGCCAGGGCGGCGGCGTCGACGGCGTCGACGCAGATGTGGGCGATGCGTGCGGACATGGTGTGCTCCTCCTCGTCGTCAGCGGGTGACGGGCCAGCACACCTCGGTGCGCCAGCCCGCCGGGTCCGGGGCGTCGCCGGGACCGATCAGGTAGTGCTCGCGGATCGGGCCGGGCCCTTCGACGCCGGCCTCCGCCACGTGGCGGCCGAGCGCGCCGTAGGTCCGGTCGAGGTCGCCGTAGCCGCCGACGTGGGTGGCCACGGCGACGTCGCCGGCGGGCAGCTCGATGACCTCAAGGCCGCCCAGGTCCGCGCCGACGCGGGTGGCGGTGGCGATCGGGACGAACGCGGTCACCGTCCCGGCACCGTCGGCGAACCACGCATCGTCGTAGGTCGCCCCGAACGGGCCGACCGGCGCGACCCCCAGGTCCGCGAGGGCCCGCCCCAGCCGCGGGTGGGTGTCGGCGAACCAGTCGCTGATCGCGTCGACGTCGACGACGGTCGTGCGGGTCAGCGCCCGGCAGGCGGGGAGGTGGCGCCGCTCGACGACCAGGCCGCCCTCGACGTCATCGGACAGCAGGGCGCGGAGGCTCGCGACCGCCCAGCGGGTGCGGTCCAGGGCCGCCTCCATGCGGGCGAGGTGGGCAGCGATGACCCGGTCGCGGGCGTCGGGGTCGTCGGTGGCGAGGACCGCCGCGACCTCCTCGAGGGGCATCTCGAGCGCCCGCAGTCGACGGATCAGGTGGGCGGCCTCGGCCTGCTCGGGCGCGTAGCGGCGGTACCCGGTCCGGGGGTCGACCGCCGCGGGCTCGAGGAGACCGAGCTCGTGGTAGTGCCGCAGGGCGGGGACGCTCAGGTGGGCCAGACGGCTGAAGCTGCCGATGCTGAGCAGCGGAGGCGATGCGGGCATGTGCGCAGCATCGACCCTCAGGTCACCTGAGGGTCAAGGGCCTCGGTCGACCAGGGTCAGGCGCCGAGGGCTGCGATCACGTCGCGCACCAGCACGTCGATGCCGAGCTCCTCGCCGGGGAGGCCCGGGGTGAAGCCCTGGCGGACCACGACGAGGTCGGCAGAGGGAACCACGACGACCCGCTGCCCGTCGTGGCCCGACGCCCAGAACGCGTCGGCGGGCATCTCGGGGAACCGGAGGGACCCCTGCGCCGTCTCGTTGACCCACCAGTGGGCGGCGTGGCCCAGCTCCTCGGTCTCGACGTCGACCAGGGACGTCGTGTCGCCGACCCAGGTCTCGTCGACGAGCTGCTCGCCGTCCCACTCACCGCCCTGCAGGGCCCAGAGGCCGAACCGGGCCCAGTCCCGCGGGGTCGCCCAGACGTAGGAGGCGCAGACCAGCCCGCCGTCGGCATCCGGTTCGATGATGGCCGACGCCATGCCGAGCGGCTCGAACACCAGCTCGTGCAGCATCTCGGTGCCCATCCCGGACCGCTGCTGCATGACGTCGCAGAGGATGTTCGTGGTGCCCGAGGAGTACGACTGGAACGTGCCGGGGTCGTGGGCGAGCGGCTGGTCGGCCGCGAAGGCGCCCATGTCGTCCTCGAGGTAGAGCATCCGGGTGATCTCGGTGCCGAGGTCGTAGGCCTCGTCCCAGGACAGCCCGCTCGACATGCGCAGCAGGTCCTCGACGGTGATGTCCGCGCGCTCGTCGTCCCACGCCTCGAGCAGCCCGGCGTCGTCGACGTCGATGACCCCGTCGGCGACGAGACGCCCGAGCGCCATCCCCGTGACGCTCTTCGACATCGACCACCCGAGCTGGCGGGTGGAGGCGTCGAACCCCGCGGCGTACCGCTCGGCGACGATGCGGCCCTCGTGGACGACGACGACGGCGCGGGTGCCGACCTCCAGGCCGCTCGGGTGCCCCTCGGCGAAGGCCGCGTCGACCGCGGCGGTCAGCGCATCGACGTCGACGTCCGCCGGCGGGGGGCCGACGTCCTCGCCGGCGGGCCACTCCCCCTCCCCCGCCTCGACGGGGTCGGGGGCGGTCAGCTCGGGCCGCGCGTCGGCGAGGGTGCAGCCCAGCCCCTCGGCGTGGTACGCGGTCTGACGGGCCAGCAGCCCGAGGACGGACGACGTGACGGTCCCCTCCTCGGCGTCGACGGATGTGCGCAGGTACGGGACCAGCGGGTTCGGCGGCAGGTCCCGCGCGGGGGCGGCCGCGTCGCGACCGGCGACCAGCTGGACCGCGCAGGCGTTGTGGGCGGCGTACCCGGTGCCGGTCAGCAGCAGCGGTCTGGCGTAGAGGTACGCCCCGCCGAGCGCGACGACCAGCACTCCGAGGAGGACGAGCAGCACCCACCTGACTCGAGTCATGGCGCAGGACGGTAGCGAGGCGACCTCCGTCCGCCCAAACGGGCGAGGGCCCCGCGTCGCGGGGCCCTCGGGTCGGTGATGGGTGGTCGGCGGGCTGGTCGCGCCGATCGTGTCAGTGGAGGGCGACCTCGGCGTCGCGGAGGCGCCAGATGACCCAGCCGGTGCCGGTCAGGACCAGGCCGACGACGACCGCGAAGGCCGCCAGTGCGTAGGCCATGATCCCCATGTTCAGGCTGGTGGTCAGGGTGGTCGCGTCGAGCCAGGACATCCGGGCCTCGTTCGGCACCATCACGGGCTGGCCGTCGTCGTCCACGACCGCGTTGCCCTCCTCGTCGACCGCCTGCACCTCGCGCTCCATCTGGGAGTAGTACAGGCCGCCGGTCCGGTCCAGCTGGTGGTGGGTGATGATGTCGGACTGCGCCCACATCGTCAGCGGGCCGCGGACGGGCGCCTCGGCGATGCGGGCGTCCTCCGGGGTGGTGATGTCCTGGGTGGCGGCCTGGTCGTAGGTGTAGACCGCGCCGGCGAAGCCGCCCAGCACCGAGCCGATGCCGATCACCATGGCGGCGATGGCGACGATGGAGAACAGGCGGTGGGTCCGCAGCTTCATCGCCAGGGGGGCGGTCTCGGTGGTCTCGACGGTCTCGCGCTCGATGGTGCTCATCTGGATCGACTCCTCGTGTGCCGATGTCCCACACCTGGTGGTTCCTGGTGTCTCCGGGACGACCCACACGTTCGCCGAGTCCCTCAGTCCGCGACATGCCGACCGGCCCTGACCGCGCGGGACGGAGGTCCCCACGCCGGCCGGGACCTCCGGTCGGGACCCTCAGGTGAGGACCAGCAGGGCGAGCAGACCCCCCGCAGCCGCGTACAGCGCCGCGACCCACAGGGTCTGGCGGAGGATCTCCCCCTCCGCGCCCGCCAGGTCGACGGTCGCTCCCGCGGCGACGATGTTGTGCGGGCAGATGATGTTGCCGGTCGCCGCGCCGAAGTTCTGGCCGCCGGCGATGGCCGCCACGGGCAGGTCGACCGCCTGGGCCGTCGACACCTGGAAGTCGGTGAACAGGATGTTCGACGCCGTCGCCGACCCGGTGACGAAGGTCCCGAGCGTCCCGACGAAGGGGGCGAGGAGCGGCCACAGCCCGCCGGCGGCGCCCGCGGCAGCCGTGGCCAGGGTGTCGGTCATGCCCGCGTGGACCATGAGTCGCGACAGGCCGAGCATCCCGAGCAAGGCCACGGCGACGGGTCCGAGCTTCCGGACGGTGTAGCCGACGACCGCGACGACGTCGGCGCGGCCGAGGCGGTTGGCGACCACGCCGGCGACGAAGCCGACCGCCAGGACGGTGCCGGGGTGGTACAGCGGTTCGACGGAGCCGCTGAACGCGTCGGCGACCGTCCAGCTCCACGACACGCTGCGGAGGGCGTCCTGGACCGGCGGGACGAGCCGGGTGACCAGCACCACGCCGACCAGCACGAGGTAGGGCGCGCCGGCGAGGGCCAGGGCCCGTCCCGCCGGGGGGGCCGCCACGTCGTCGACGGGGCGGGCGAGGGACCCGGCCGGGGTGCCGGGGGCGGGTGCGCCCGCGGGCGCGGCGGTGGGGCCGGGGACCAGGCCGCGGCGCCGGCCGACGCCGAGCCCCGCGCTCCGGAGGCCGCCGCCGCGGAGGGCGCCGCCGAGGGGGGGGAGCTCGGGCC